>CBDVBS010000056.1:0-12758 GCA_965372275.1 uncultured bacterium
CATCCTCTTCGTTCGGTTTTTTTCCTTTTCCTATCAGTTTTGTCCCCTCCGTATTTATTCAAAATATTGCCATAGTATGCCGCATCAAGTACGATGTCGGCCCAGGCGCACAAAAAGCTCATAATTATTATTTCTTCAACCCTTACTCTTCGACAAACCTTGCCCTTATATATTCTATCCTCGTATCACCTCCCGGGGTTTCTTCATTCATCCAGCCCAAGCCTGGGGAATTAGCCCCCGGTAATCTCCGATTCAAGATAGTCACGCGCTATATCGAGCTGATAGTCATGCTCGCGGAGGTAATCCCTGAGTTCATCATTCATCTGCTTGAGTTCCTCGCCAAGAGCCTCCATTTCCTCAAGCATTTTTGTAACATACTCATCCTCGATATCTTCCGTTTCCAGGCTGATGGGAATATCCGGCTCGATCCCGACTTCGTTGATATCCCTCTCATTGGGTGTAAGATACTTGTTGGTTGTAAGCACAAGGTAACTACCATCGGTCATCGGGATAACATTCTGCACGACACCCTTGCCAAAACTCGTCTGTCCCATGATGGTGCCGACGCCATAGTCCTGGATGGCTCCGGCAACGATTTCGCTTGCGGATGCCGAATACTGATTGATCATAACAACCAGCGGGAGATTAACCGCCTGTGCACCGTCCTTGCCGTTCGGTTCCACCGGATCGGGCATGAGAGTGCCGTCCCGACCCTTCAGGTAAACGACGGGACCCTCAGGAAGGAAAATATCGCTCACATAAACCGCGGCATCGAGCGGGCCGCCCGCGTTATTGCGCAGATCGAGAATCAGCCCCTTCACCCCCTGGGATTGAAGATCCGCCAAAGCGATCCTGAGATCGTTGGCGGTTTCCTTGTTGAACTGGGTGATTTCGATATACCCGATATCCCCTTCGAGCATCCTCGATTCCCATACGCTGGGATACTTGACATTTGCCCTCGTGCAGACGAATTTGAGTTCATCTTCCTCCCCTGAGCGAAGCACGCCTATTTCAACTTCAGTGCCTTCCTCGCCGCGAATAAGCTGGGCCGCGCGCAGGCCCCCCTGTCCGAGGATGTTTTCGCCGTCAACGCTGAATACTATGTCTCCGCTGTGTATACCCGATGCTTCGGCGGGACTTTCGGGGAATACATTTATAATAACAGTATGCCCATGGCGGTCTTCAATGGAGATTCCCACGCCGGAGTAAACACCCGCAATATCGTTCTTCAAATCAACGGCGGGTGCCGGGGGAACGAACCGCGAATACGGATCTCCAAGTGAGGCTACCGCGCCCGATGCAGCGCCGTAGATGATCTCCTGGGGATCGATGTCAGCATCGATATATTCCGCGCTTATCCGGTCCAATACTTCATACAGGACCTGCATATTCTCCTGTGTTATCTGGACACTCTCGGTGTTGGTGTCAAAACGCAGGAATTGCAGAGTCGATTTAAACCACGCCGGCACGACCGGGCTTGCGATTGCCCTTGGAGCGGCCACCGCCATCTGGTAACCGAACAGGAAACTGATGACCACGATCAGGATCGCAACTCCGTAACTCCGTCTATATGTATTACTGCCCATTTCTTTACCCTCCGGGTTAATGCTTGAAATCGATCATATACAGAATCTATCATTATACCAAACCTGGCAGTACCTTCACCAATGATTAGAGATGAAACCTGACAAGAGAACCTGATGGCACGGTCTGTGAGTCTTCGAATTGACCGTGGTTTATAGCAAACTCCATGTTAAGACCACGGTCAGCCCTCGAAGACTCAGGCAGACCGTGCCATCACGGAAACGTAGTAGCTTACATCCGAACCACGACCGTCAGGGAGTGGACAAAAGGCGAGTTGGTTTCGGCAACAAGTTACCGAAACACCGGCATATCTACTCGAATATCAGAACCACTTCTAAGCACAGGGACGGGCCTTTAGAAATGAAGAACGAAACCTCCGAACTGCGCTGCACACTTGTTGCCCAACGCCTGAACTACTGAGGCCTGTCCCGTATAGCACCACTTGAATATCAGAACCACTTGAAAGCAACGATCAGGAATTCATCCGGCAATCCCAAATCCTTGAGAAGAATGATAAATGCATCCTCCCCCGGATCCGCTGCCAACGCGTAATCCTGCCCAGAGTCAGGCCATCGGCGATATGACGGGAGTGACTCGACATCCGATCGGGGGTAGAACGCATATGCCGGGTTGCCGGTACGGTTGCCGCCCGAATCGATGAAGACCACCTGGGTGCCGGTCTTAGCGGGGTCGTCCCCTTTCTGCTTTATCACGACCGCCAAGGTGATATCGAGGAAATAATCATCGAAATAATGCAGGAATCCGAGCAGCTTCGATTCGCCCGGATTCGGAATGGCATTTACTTCGGTGGTATAGAATGCAACATATCGATGATTACTGTAAACATATCCACGGGCGTTACCGGCATTGATATTCCCAAGTATCTGAATCTCCCCCTCATCCACGCCGTCGGGTATGCCGTCGGAATCGGCATCCACGAAGTTCTGCACCAACCCCGGCTTCGCAAGGGACTTCTCGATGACAACGGTGGAATATTCCACGATCTCGAATTCCTGGTCGGGGGGGAGCACAAGCGAGCCGGTCTCGATATCGGAGGATGAGAATTTCCCAGGCTGCCTGCAATTGGCCTGAACGAGAACCAGTGAAATGCACATCGCAATGACGAATATTATCCTGTTAGTCATAATTATCAGCGTCCATTATATCAGAGCATACGCCGCAGGTGATTGGTATGGTAGATATTTGGTATAATCGCCGGGCTTTTTTGAGAGATTGGAGAGATTGACATGAATATTTTAGTTTTCGTTAAAGAAACACCCGACACCGAAAGTCCCATTAAAGTACGTGATGGCAAACCCGATTTCAGCGAGGTCAAGTATGCCGCTGGAACATACGATGAGTACGCCGTCGAGGAAGCGATCCAGATGCGTGACGCGTCCGGCAGCGGGAAGATTATACTGATATGCTTCGGCGAGAAACGCGCGGACAAGACACTCAACTCGGAACTCGCCAAGGGCGCGGATGAGCTTATCCTCGTCGATGAATATGTGCCGGATGCCGACCCGATCGCCGTCGGGGAATTATTGGCGAATATCGCCGGGACATTGGAATATGACCTGATCCTCTGCGGATGGAAAGGTACCGATATGGACAATGCCTGCACCGCGACAATCGCGGCGGAGAAATTGGGCATCCCGCATGTATCCACCGCCGTCAAGATCGAGCTTTCGGTTGACGGTAAATCAGCGACTGTCCACCGTGCGATTGAAAGTTCGATCGAGATCGTCGAGACTCCGCTTCCTGCGGTCATCACCTGCCAGAAGGGATTGAACGATCCGCGTTATGCCAAGCTTACCGGCATTATGAAGGCTAAGAAGAAGCCGCATCATTCGAAGAAGCTCACCGACTATGGAACATCGGTGGATGATATGATGGCTAAAAGCAAGGTTGAATACACCGCCTTCCTTCCGCCTCCTACAAAGGAGCCGGGGACGATTCTTGAGGGTGATGATTCTGAAAAAGTGAAGCAGCTTATTCAGCATCTCGTCGATGATGAGAAGGTACTTTGATATTGATGGCTGTGTTTCGGCAACAAGTTACCGAAACACCGTGAACAGTTTTGTAGCCCGGCATTCTGACTATATGTAGCCCGGCATTCTGACTATATGTAACCCGGCATTCTGATGCCGGGATTGAATAAATCTTGATCTATTCCGGATGGCACGGTTTGGTGAGCCGGGATTGGATAAATCTTGATCTATTCCGGATGGCACGGTTTGGTGAGTCTTCGAGCCTAACCGTGGTCTTTGGATGGAACATTTATAATCCACGGTCAGCCCTCGAAGACTCGGACAGACCGTGCCACACATTAATGACATAGAATAACCAAACCAAGGAGCAACCAATGCCCCAGGACATACTTGTAATAACTGAAATAGAAGACAACCACCCCAAAAAAGTGAGCGTCGAATGCTTCGGCCCCGCCGCAAAACTCGCCGACGCAACCGGCGGACGCATCCACGCCGCCATACTCGGCGCCGACGTCGCCGCGTCAGCCGCTGAGATCGCCAAATCCGGCGCTGCGGTGGTGCATCAAATACAGGATGCCAAACTCGCCCACTACACCAGCGAAGGTTTTATAAATGCGCTCAAGCCGCTGATAGACAAGCTCGACCCGGCATACATACTTTTCGGCGCGACATACCACGGACGCGACCTCGCGGCGATGCTCGCAGCCCACCTGAACGCGGGTGTCGCGACTGACGTCACCGCGATCGACATCGTCGACGGCGCGATTGAGATAACACGTCCCATCTATGCCGGGAAAGTCATCGCGAAACTCAAATTCAAAGACCTGCCGGGGGTTATCAGCATACGTCCGAATGTATTCCTGCCGCCCGAATCACCCGTTGAAGGCACTTCGGTAAGCATCGCGGCGCAGATCGGCGACATACGCGCGATGGTGGTGGAAATCGCCGGGAAGAAGACCGGGCGTCTCGAACTCACCGAGGCGGACATCGTGGTCGCCGGTGGGCGCGGGTTGCAGGACGCGGCGAATTTCAAGCTGATCGAGCAGTTCGCGGATGTCCTCGGCGCGGCGTGCGGCGCAACGAGGGTGATCGTGGACGCCGGATGGGTCGAGCATATGCACCAGGTCGGGCAGACGGGCAAGACGATCAACCCGAAGCTCTACTTCGCATTCGGCGTCGCGGGCGCGATACAGCATCTCGCCGGGATGCTCTCATCGAAGGTCATCGTGGCGGTCAACACCGACCCCGACGCGCCGATATTCAAAGTCGCGGATTACGGCATCGTCGGCGACGCGATGAAGATATTGCCGATTATGATCGAGGAGTTTGGGAAGGTGTGTGGGAGGGAGTGATTCCTCTAAGCAATTCGGGTCCCAACCACAGACATATTAGCCATTACAGGTGATATAATCTAATTAGTGAAATCCAGAGTTTAAATGCAAGGAGCTCTAAATGCGTGTTGTTTACATCTTGGGCGCGGGTTTTTCATATCCTGCAGGTATCCCGTTAATGAAAGACCTCTATTTTAAGATCAACGAACTTGCATCTGATGGCAAGATAGATTCAGACAACCATAGGCAATGGTACTCGGCGATTGAAGCTTGGAAAGCTAACGATACTGGCACTTTCATCGAGCATAAACGCAAATGCGATCTTACAAATATCGAGAATTTGCTTTCGCTTTGCAATAATATTGAGCCCCATCTTCTTGAGAATATTATAATTAGCATAGCGGAGACAATTGACTATTTAACTGGACTAGTAGAAATAAACGAGCCTTATAACTCAAGTAGATACAAAGCCTTTCTACAGTGGGTAAATGACTATTACAATGCGCAACATGATGTATTCAATTTTGATAAAAAACGACAAGTGCCGGTTAAAACTAACTACATTGAGATGTTTTTTCTAACAGCTTTGGGATTCCCTAATATTCCTCACGATGAGGTAACAATTATATCATTCAATTATGATTTATTATTGGAACGCTTAGGATGTAGGTTATTGCCCCACAAACCTGATGTCTCCAATATGACATATATTGTAGGGAACCACGCTTATAATAGAAATCAAAGAATCTCGATAATTAAGCCGAATGGCTCATTGAATTATGGTTTCTGTAGAAATTGTCAAAGCTTTTGCCTATCCGAGGATTTGTCTAAAACTTTAAAAGACTGCCCGAAGGTGAATTGTGAAGGTGATATTGTCCCTTTCATTAGGCTACCAGGAATAAAATCTGATAAAGACATCGATACAACTGCCGCAGTTATTGCCAAAAAGGTGTATGAGGCTGACCGTATAGTGTTTGCTGGGTTTTCCATGCCGGAAACAGATGAATGGTTTTGGAAAATCATTGAGAGAGAGCTTGAAAGGAAAACGCTTCCGTACAAAGCATTTATCATGTGTCCTAACCTAGATATAAGAGAATCAGGCTATAGAGTATTATTTGAAAATAAAACAATATGCCGATACATTAAGCATGGAGTTGGAGATGGTGATGACAGGCATCAGAAAGCAGAACGTTGTTTCAGGATTTCCAACAATAGCTATGCATTATTTATTAAGGAGCTTTATAACGATAATTAATTTATGTGGGCAATAATGATTAGCAAAAACATGTGACCCGACATTCTGAAGCCCGGATAAGGTCCATAATCCTGCATCCCTTTGCTGGGAAAAGGCACACGCAATAACACTGCGTCAATGCGCATCACTCTCTTTCGCACTCGCTACGGCAGGATGTGAATGTTCAGCATATGGTTATTCGCATCTGGCATTCGGCACTCAGTAAGGATCTGATTAATAAGATTCATATTCCGGCAGCGTATCTAATTCATCGTAATCGTCATCTAATAGAGATCTCAGCATATGAATGCCACCGGCGATCGCACCTGCTATGGCGACTATATCTTCGTAAAGAAGCCAGTTATCTCCGGTTATAATTGCCGAGTAGAGCCCAGCACCCGAAAGCAATAGATGGAAACCAATTGCTGCAAGCACCACAAAGACCTTATGGTTAGGAGCGATTAAAGTAGCAATAATCACAAATCCTGCCCCAAAGGCAAAAGCCTCAAACCCGGTATTTAGGATCTTTTCCCAAAGGCTTTCTTCCCCAAAAAGTAACAATCCGCCAGCCCAAAATACTAGCCTGACGAATAACCTGACTACTACCGCACCTATCAGAGCACCTGGGAGCAAAGCAACCCAGCGTAAAATTATAAGCCCCATTGAGCAACTCCTATTCCTTTTCCACGGTCCTCCTCAGCGCAGTTGAGAGCATGTGGATAAAGATTGTCATTAAAATAATCCATCAGTTACGCAGCCTAACCCCCCACAACCAAGGATAAATTCCTCTCCGCATTTCACTTCCGGGATATCGGACTTCCAACCTTACCCCGGCAGGCATTGATTATACAACTTTCCACGTGTAAATTGAAGCCGGAATTTATTCCCGGCAACGGGGTTGCCCGGGCCACATCTAACATTGAAGGATTTTATTCTCTATTTCATCAAGGTGTGCCTGCATTAGGTCTGATAATTCCGTTAATGGCCATTCACCAGGCTCACAAGTGAAACCGAAAGCCAACTTCTCTGATATTTCTTTAGGGAATTCCCACGTGCTATCTCGGATTTGAGAGAAACCATCTGCAACACTAATCGTTGGCACCTCTGAATGCAGAGCGGAGAGGAAAACTTGATTTACTATTCCATAGGCAACTCTTAGCCTCTGTAATTTATCTTTAAGGAAATTCCGCTTGAATTCAGCCTTTACGCGTCTGGCAGCTGCCTGATTAGCAAAATGAGAACCGAGTAGCCCTATTGAGCCACCGATTGCTCCAGCAATGATAGCGGTTAGCCCTGAGTCCATAACACAACCTCATCTTTAGAATATTAGTATTATATAGCTAAAGCCTAACTAAATCGATAATTTATCTTGGGATTGCTTGTTTCTATTGTGCCAAATCACGTAACCCACTTCCCCCCAACAGTCAGGGATAAATTCCTTTCCACATTTCACTTCCGGGATATCGGCCATCCAACCTTACCCCGGCAGGCGTTAATTATACATCTTTCCACGTGTTAATTGAAGTCAGAATTTGTTCCCGGCAAGGGATTGCCGGGCTACATGTAATACACGCTTAGATTCGCAGACCTCAAGCCGGTGAGGTCTGCCAAGTCTAAGCGTGCCACCCGGAGATGATCCCGGCATCAGAATGCCGGGCGACATGTTTAAACCCCGCCGTGTAGCAGCGGGGTGTCCCCTGAATCGGGGTTGGAATTATCCGGGTAGAAGGATATGCACTTCTACTTCTTCTTTACAGTCTTCTTCGTGTCTTTCGGCTTGGCCGTCTTTGCTGGTTTGCAATCGCCTGGTTTTTTACAGCATCCCATCGCGCATTACCTGCCTTTTTATTAGTGCCCCATTTTACTTCCAATGATGTAACACGGCATTCTGATGCCGGGATAAATATATCATATATCAAGTCCCGTACCCCCGGCAACTCATTTGCCGTAAACAGATCAGATTTATTCCCGGCAAGGGATTGCCGGGCTACATATGCATTCCCGCAATATTAGTCACCTACAAACTTCGAAGACTCGTTTGTAGGCGCCACCCGGACCGAAGACTCGTTTGTAGGCGCCACCCGGACCGAAGACTCGTTTGTAGGCGGCACCCGGAGTTGCCGGGTTACATGTTCGAGCCGCATGATGACCATCAATCCAATTACAAATGATACCGCTGCCAACATGAGGCCCAGCTTTTCGAGCCAGGGATCATAGAAGAGCTCGATCATGTGTTGTCCCGGTGTGATGTCGGGAATAACCATGAATCCCTTTTCGCCAAGGCGCGCGGGATGAGAATCGCTCCCGCCGTCAATGCGATAACGCCAAGCGGGGTAATATGTCTCCGAGACCCGAATTTCAGTATCGGACCCGGCATCGATCGATATTTCAATCAGTTCCGGGTTTACGCGATGCATTTCGCATTGAGCATCAATCGCGGAGCACTCCTTGAAGGGATACTCCCTGACGAGGATCCCGATGTCGACGGCTTCTTCATAGGTCTTATCCGCTTGATAGCGCGGGTTTAGAATGACCTTGCCCACGCCTGCATAACCGAGGTAATCCCCCGGAGTTTCGCCTTCCAGTGCGATCAGCCTCCTGCCCCAGAGAACACCACCTGGGATATGCTCCTGGTATTGGTCGGTGAAATGTTTCAACACAAGGCTGTCGTAGCCCTGAACGAACCGCATTCTCGGGTAGATATTGATGTTCGCGGCAAGCATGGTTGTGCCGGTTGCATTGAAATAACGGGGTTTATCAAGCGGGTAGCGGTCGCGTCCCGCGAAGAATTCATTACATCTCAATCCCCAGGAGCCTTCGGGACCGAAGAACCTGGTCCACGTTTTCATTGGTGACAGCAAAGTGGCTAAAAGGACAATTATTATAATAACCGAGAGGGGTTTTGTATTACCATTCCATCGCTTGATGAGAATCCCAAGACCAATGAGGAATGATGTGGCGGTGAAGATCGTGTAGTTGATGGCGAAATTGGCCGGGAACGAATTTTTTATCAGCCCTAATACCAATGGTAGAGCGGTTAGAACGATGGTTGCGACAAAAAATGCGGCCAACCATGGTTTTGACGGGATATCCCGATGTTTCAAGATGTGGTTCAGGGATACTCCGAATGCCGCTATTACACAGAAGAAAAAGACAGGGATCGGGGCTGAGGGTGATATGCCGAATCCGGGGAGATATTGCAGCGCGAAGTCGGTGGCGGTTAATGAGAAGGTCAGAATTCCCGCAACTATCCCAGCCGCGAGGAAGAAGGAATAGGCCCGGTCGCGCCACTGCCCTAAAAACGGAAGGGTGATGAGCAAAGGCGCGATGCCGAGATACAGGTGACCGGATTCGAAAGCGGGTATGTATGAGAGTCCCTCGGTTTTGGGTAGGAAGAGAATGTTTTGATAGAGGACATATTGCAGGTAGGATGCGGGATTCCAGAAAGGTGTGAGGTGTTCGCCAAAAAACTGGAGCCGTGCTGATGAAAGGGAAAATAGCACTAAGGGGAGAAGCTGGGTGAGCGAAATGAGTATGGATAATACCGCGCCAAAGGCAACCTTGCAGACACCGAGTGCAGGCCGGGTGAGCGATTTCCTCAGGCGAAAGAATTCGAAAATCAGTATGGCCAAGCTGAGGTAGAGCAGGTGTACTACATAAACAGGATAGCCTGAGGAGATCACGCAACTGAGGCAGACCGCCAAGTAAAGCGCGAAGAGCCATCTTCCGCCGCGGATGAGTTTGATCACGAGTAACAGGCATAGCGTTGTGTATGCCATTGTCAATCCCAAGGGGGGCGACATCATTATCACCGGGTGGCTGAATTTAAAGAGCAGAACGAATGTTGCAATGCCGGCAGCGACGGGGGATATATCATACGCCTTCAGGAGGTAGAAAAAACCGATGCCGACAAGGAGGAAATGCAGGATGGCCAGCGCGGTAATGACACACTGAGAAGGAAGGATAATGCTGAAAAATAGACGGGGGATGTAGGTCAACTGGTGAAGGCTGCTTGCGAAGAACGGTGTCCCACACAGGTTGTAAGGGTTCCAGAATGGCATGCCGCCGTCTTTCAAACGTTCGCAGGCATAGTCATTCCATGGTTGGTATTCAAGATTGGGGTCCCACATGATGAAGTCTTCATAGAACATACTGTAGCCGTACGTTCCTTCGACGTAGATGTCATCCGGGTAGGGAAGCATCATGCGGCTTGAATTTAAACCGGGTGCGAATAACCAGAGGGTCAAGGCCACAAGCAGGCCGAAGAAGAATAAATCGGTTTTGTCATAATCGAACAGCCTTATTTTTACAGCTTTGCCCATCAAATGAATAGAAGCATCCAGGGATCAACGTACCCCCGATGCCGGCATTATACACGCTTAGATTCGCAGACCTCAAGCCGGTGAGGTCTGCCAGACCGTAGGGGCAGGTCTTAGACCTGCCCCTACCGGAATCCCGGCAAGGGATTGCCGGGCTACGGGAAGGCGGGAAAGAGATTATTTCAGGTAAAAACGCTTGCATTTCGGTGGTGATTTGGTATTATTCTCGTTCGCGTTTTTTAGGAGCGAAACGACATGGCATTCAAATGTGAGATATGCGGGAAAGGCCCAAAGGCGGGTAACAGCATAAGCCATTCCCACCGGAAGACACGCCGCACATGGCGGCCTAACCTGCAGAAGGTGACCATCGAGAAGGACGGCAAGAAGAAGCGGATGCGCATCTGCACGCGATGTATGCGCACGATGTCGCATCGCAAATAATCGGGGTTGATTATTCAGAACTCAGAAAGGAGCTTCGGCTCCTTTTTTTTATATGCAGGCTGGAAGCCTGCGCTGCAACAACGGGTAGCGCGTATCTATAGTGAGCGAAGCGAACGATGATGCGCGCACCTGGCAGCACACCGCTATGCCCGAAGACGGTCAGTAGCGGTGGCACGCACAGCCATGGGAACTAACATCGTATCTGAAACTAAAATCGTATCGGAAGGATACCGGTTGAAAATTCGCCATTTACGTAACACTTAACCATACTTAAATGATTTTAATATGCAGGAGTTTCTTAAGGACGTGACATGGAAGGCGAATATGTATTAGAAGACATCGTCGCGCAGCTAAAGGATATGCTGTGCATCATCGACCTCGAAGGCAACCTGCGACAGGTCAACCCGGCCGGCCTGGGTATGATCGGACTCGCCCCCGATGAAATGCTCGGTAAGCCGTGGGAGCAGATGTTCGAGGAGCATTCCCGCCCGTTATCAGCGGAGATAATCAAGCACACCATCGAGGACGGCACCTGGGGCGGCGAGATACTCTTCCAGCGTGCAGGCGGTGAAATATTCCCGGTGTTCCTCACCACGTCGCTCATTCCCGACCTTCCGGGCGACCTGAGATTTATCGCCGCGCATGCAACCGACATCACACACAAGAAGCAGCTTGAAGATGTCGCGCGCAAACGTACCGAGATGACGAACAAGATCCTTCACAACGCCCCGATCGGGATCATCGCGTTCGATGCCGACGGATATATCCAACTCGTCAACAACACATTCCTCCGGATGGTGGGTATCCCGGGGCAGGCCGATATTCTACACCGTCGGATCGGCGAAATTGAGATCAGCCTTAACCCGACACTTGAGACGCATATCCAAAAATCACTTCGGGGTGAATCGATCAGCAAGATCAATTTCATCCTCGGCGGAGATGAAGAGCAGCGGTTATCCGTCAATCTCACACTCATCCCGCTCGAAGGCTCTCGTAACAGGATCGACGGGGTATTGGGACTCTTCGAGGACAGGACCGACAAGATCAAGATGGAGGAGAAGTTGCTCCAGGCCGACAAGCTCGCGTCCATGGGCTACCTCGCCGCAGGGGTGGCGCACGAGATATCCAATCCGCTCACCGGCATGTACACCATCATCGAACGCTTCCGCGAACAGGCATATAAAAAAGGTGAAGAGGAAGAGCCGTTCGACCGCATCCTCAATGACATCGAGCGTATCAAGGGCATCATCAGCAAGCTGCTCGCGTTCGCCAGCCCGTCCGCGCAAGCGCCGCAAAATACACGGATAAACGACCTCATCATGAACTCGGTCGATTTTTTCAAGCACCAGCCTGTTTACAGGAAGATACGTATCATCTGCGAATTGGCTGAAGACCTCCCGGTCACGTTCCTCGACCCGAACGACCTCATCCAGGTCATACACAACCTCTTCATCAACTCCGCCCAGGCGATGCCATCGGATGGCGGGGAAGTACATCTCCACACTAAAGCGGCTGACGGGGAAGTTATCATTGAGTTCGAAGACACCGGGTCCGGCATCACACCTGAAAACCTGCCGAAAATATTCGACCCCTTCTTCACAACCAAGCCCGTCGGTACCGGCACCGGCCTCGGGCTTTCTGTGAGTTATGGGATTATCCAGGAATATGACGGAACCATTGAGGTCGAATCGACCCCCGATGTCGGCACGAAGTTCACGATAAAACTTCCGATCAAAGAATCGTCCCAGGTTTTTGATGAGGGGTAGGAATATCCAGGGAATATGCTGCGCCTGGTGTTTCGGTAACTTGTTGCTGAAACCGTGTCCGTTTCGGTGTTGGTGTTTCGGTAACTTGTTGC
>CBDVBS010000057.1:0-12726 GCA_965372275.1 uncultured bacterium
TGTACTCTCCTAAATATTTAATCAGTCTGTCCCATTATCCGTGTAGAAATAAATCAACTTATTATTATGCCGGACCGAAGCAATACATGCTGCCGTCATCACAACCCACGAGCAGACGTCCGTCATCAATCGCTATCGCGGAATCGGTTGCCCAGTCGCCGAGATCGTGGTTAAACACTTCCGCACCTGTGGCTGTATCCAGACCGGAGAGAATGCCGTGAGAAGTAACACAGTAGATCGTATCCCCGCTGATAGCTGGAGAGTTGAGATAGCCATGGTCTTGTGCAGGAGGATACTGCCAGTCAATAATACCGGTATTGCGGTTGTGGGCGGATATTTTACCGGGGAAGTAGCCGAGTGAATAATAATGTGTATCGCTGAGAGCACCGGAAGCAGGTACTGCGAATGATGAGGGGTTCAGAAGTTCAGCCCATATGAGCGCCGGTGGAGTCGCCCCCGTGATGTCATATTTCCTGACCCGGTCGTAGTCGGTGAAATATACATCCCCTCCATCAATCGTAGGGGTGCAGCCTATAAATTCCTCCGTACTGCTTCTCCACAACTCATCTCCGTTGATGGCGTCATAACAGATGACATCAAAACTGTCCGCCGTGACGATTATCTGGTCTTCTTCCTCGTAGTATGCCGGTACTGTGCGCAGTGAATTGCCATTTCCCGGCAGGGGAGTTGGCGAGGAGAATATCTCGGCACCATTGTTTTCGGTATCAAGACAATATACCCTTCCGTTGTTGGCGGTGAAATAAACCCGGTTTTCAAAGAGGATAGCGCCGTTGACTCTGAGGCCGGCATCCCCGGACATTCCGGTAAAGGTGAATTGATAATGCCACAGCTCCGAGCCGTCGCTTCGCGAGAGGGCATAGAAGTAGCATCCCATAGTGCCGAGGTATATCGCGTTTACACCAATTGCCGCAGTTCCCGTGACTTCCGAGTCCAGCGCATGCTGCCACACCTGCGCTCCCGAGAGCAGGTTCACGGCATAGGCATTGCCATTTTCACTACCGAAATAGACGGTTCCGCCTGATATAACAGGTGAGTTGCTTATTGAATCACCGGTCGGGAAAGCCCATTTCTGTTCGAGCGTGGCCGGATCGAGAACGCAATCCGCGACCCCTGTATGTTGGTTATCATGCAGAAAACACAACCAGCCTTCGAGTTCCTGCGACTCGGAGTTTACATCCACGGTGCGTGTGAAATATGACGTGACTGCCTTGCCCGGCAGCAGTTCTCCATAACCGGCCTTTTCACATTCCACTGAAATCAGCAGGTCTATTGAACTCGCCGCCGGAGTGGCATCGGTAATATCAACGCTGTATGTCGAGTAGCCTGCTCCGCCTACTGTTGGAGTGGACGACTCGACCATGGTGAAATTACCGGGGCTTTCGATTCTCACACTGTTCAGCCCGGCATTGTACCAGTCATAGACATCAATTGAGAGGGAAAGGCCGCCCCCATTGCTTACACCGTCATTCCAGAGTGTATTTCCCTCTTCCGTCACTTCCACCCGCCACGCCTCCGCCCGGTTCGCAGCCACCGGGAAGTCGTCCGGTACGGCATATGGCGGATCGCCGGAGGGGAACATCCAACACGCATCGACGGCGTAATTGAAAACAAGACCGTCATTACCAATTTCAATGGAATAATGCCTGATATTCTTCTGCCCCGCCGAGAACATCCCGCGATCCGCCAGGGTGACATTGCTCAACGGGTCGTTTGTTTCCAAGTCATCGCAGAAATACTTATAGGCATTCAGTGTGGAATTGTAATCAGCGTATGAATCCGGCGCACCCAGCAGCCCATCGGTATAGCCCATGATCGAGCCGTTGTTTATTGGAAACTCCGCCGGATTCCACCATCGGGAGTAGCCATCGGGATTCAACAGGCGCGTATCCCCTTCACCCGCCATCTGCAGGTCCGGGTCGTCGAAACCGGAAACGCTGCCGTTGGTGATAATAATCCCGCACACATCGAAACCGGTGAATTCATTCAACCCAAGGAACGGATGCCTCAGGCCGATGTCAGTCTCAATTATGTTGCCGTTGAATTCAACCGATTCGAGCGTCAGATTGACAAGCGGAGGAGGTTCAAGGAACGGTAACGCATTGAGGTGAAGATTCCCGGTGCGCAACTGCACCACGTCCAGCGTTCCCGCTTCCAGGTTCGCCGCGAATTGCCACAGGCCCCAGGTGTGATGGGATGTTTCATCCATTGACATGCCAATTAATTCATCGGGGGCTGTGGGAGCATCCAACTGGGTGGAAGAGCACCCGGTGAGGATAATACAACACACAACCGTGATAAAAGAAATGCAAATAATATTTTTCATTGTTCCCTCAAAAAATAAATTAAAATCATTTTCATTAACGCCAGCAGATTCGGGCTCAAGTCAACAAGCCGACCACTTCACCCCCAGGCCCGCCCTGGCATCCCATGCGTGAGCGGGTATCCGTGTCGTAGTTACCCGGATCATTCGAGGGCGAACCGGCATCATCCCAATCTACGAAGCTCGGGTCGCCCCACCGCGCAGGGGATGTATCTGAAATGTCATATTCCTCGTTGTTGGGGTCGATATATAACGGGTTGGCCGAGACGCATCCAATTCCCTCAATGGCTTTGCCTGCGGGGCATTCAAAGTACTTCGCGGCAACATCGTACATATCGGAGAAGTCACACACCACGTCGCCATATACCGCTTGCACTCCTCGGGCCAACGGTGGCGGGAATCCGCTCGAATAGATATGCGTCGCGATGTTGTTTGTAAATGAGACATCGCTGCAACTATCGAGGTAAAAGCACATGACCTGGTTTATCATGAAGGCATCGGAAGTATCCAGGTTATCGACAGTATTGTTTGCCACCTCAGGGCTTGTACAGCTCACTAAATGGAAGCCCTTCATGCAGTTGGCCATGTCGGGTGCGGGGGGGGCGATGTGATGGATAAGATTGTTCTTCACAACAATATCCGCTGAGCCCTTTATAAAGAAGATATTCATTTCACTATGAGAGCCGCCTTCGTTTGAACGAATGTCGGTGACAACATTATTACTCACAACAAGACCCGGACATGTTTCGGCGTAAACCGCGCTGAATGCCATGACACCGTTGTTTGATATGTCATAATCGATACTTGCCATGCGGCAATTGGTGATGGTGACGTTGGCGGCGTTATATGTTGCTACTGGGTAAACAGTCACCATATCCGTTTGGCCTGTAAACAGGCAATCCTGCACAGTGATGTTTGAGCCACCATCAATACGAATCATCTGCGTTGTTTCCCAATACGGGTAGTCAAGGTCAGCAAAGAATGCGAACCCGATGCGGAATCCCGCGATGGTAGCATTGGTTACATCATGGAAATGAACTGAATGTGATCCCTCTGTTTCCGGCCCATCGATGAAAGCCCTGCCGGTGCCGTCTGACGATTCCCAGTTACTCGACTGCACGGTGATATTGGATTTCATATCCACCTGCTCTTCATATGCAATGCCTGAATCATCAACGAGCACCGTGTAATCCACCGGGCAAGCGTCAACACCCTCTTGGATGGTGTTGTATGGATGCGCCATCGTTCCGTCTTCAATGCCCGATGTATTGCTGTCATCCACGTAGATGAAATCACCGGCAGGTTCACCGGATACGCTGGATGTGTGCGTGAAATATGCCGTAATCGTCTTCCCGGGCAGAAGCCCGCCGTATCCGACAACTTCACATTCGATCTGGATCAAGAGGTCTATCGAGCCTTCGGCGGGCGTTGCGCCGATGACGTCTATCTCATATGTCGAATAGCCTGCGCCGCCGCCAACCGGGGCCGACGACATTGCTACGCTGAAATTTCCCGGGCTCTCGACTATAACTGAGTTCTGGTCGGCGTTGAACCAGTCGTAAACTTCTATCGATAAAGATAAGTTGCCTCCGCTTTCCAAGCCGTCGTTCCAGAGTGAGTTTGTGGTTTCAGACACTTCAACACGCCAGGCCTCGGGACGATTCGCCGCAGGCGGGAAACTGTCCGGGACCTCATAGGGCAGCCCGCCCTGGGGGAATTTCCAGCAAGCATCGACTGCATAGTTGAATATCAACCCATCATTCCCTATCTCTATCGTGTAGTGCCTGATGTTCTTTTGACCAGCGCCGAACATGCCTCGGCTCTCCAAGGTGACCTCATTCAGTGGATCGTCCGGCTCCAGATCATCACAGAAATATTTATAACCGTTTAGCGTTGAGTTGTAATCGGCGATGGAGTCAGGCGCTCCGAGGAGACCGTCGGTGTAGCCGAAAATTGTTCCGTTGTTTATTTGGAACTCCGCCGGGTTCCACCAGCGGGAATAACCGTCGGGATTCAATAGGCGTGTGTTCCCTTCACCAGCCATCCGCAAATATGGATCAGCGAAGCCGGATACACTTCCGTTTGTTATGAGGATGCCGCATACATCGAAACCGGTGAACTCATTCAATCCCAAGAACGGATGCCTCAGGCCAATATCGACATCGAGCTGGTTCCCCTCAAAGTGTGGGGCTGATTCGAGAGTGAGGTACAGGTATGGCGGGGGTTCTAAGAATGGCAGGGCATTGAGGTGCAGGTTGCCCGTGCGTAGTTGCACGAAGTCGAGCGTTCCCGCTGCTGGGTTCGCCGCAAACTGCCACAGCCCCCATGAATGATGATGATCTCCCTTTGACATAACCCTCGACATCTCAGCCGCTTCCGGTGTAAGGGCATTCTGCCCGCCGCCTGAACAGCCTGCCGCAGCAATAAAAAGGAAGGCGACGATCATAACTGTAGATATTCGCATTGAATCTCTCCTTTAATGAAATTCTCCCATCCCACCGGATCTCAACCGGTAGGGAATAAATTCTCAAAACCGTCAATCAGCATTCTCAAAGCACCATAGCTTCGAATCGGTGCTCATGAAAAGCAGCTTGCCGTCCACTATTACCGGATCGGATCTCGCGGAAGCCGATGATGTGTAACTCCAGAGAACATCCCCATTCTCCGCGTCGAACCCGTGGAACTCCCCGTGGTAGCAGCAGACATACACAACTCCATCAGCCACAATCGGCGTGGAGTAGCCCCAGCTCCAGAGATATGACGCGACGGCCGCGGGATCGTTATAGCTCCAGATTTCAGTTCCGTCACTGGCGTCAAGGCATACGAAACGCGGGACGGTGCTTCCCTGGCACTCACCGTAGTAAATCCTGCCGTCTGAGTACGCGGAAGTATCGCTGTGTGCCGCCATTCATCTGTATCTTCCATTCAAGGTTCCCCGTCGCCTGATCGAGGGCGTAAAAGTAGAAGTTGTAGCAGCCGAAATAGACCTTGCCGTCACCGGGGACGGTAAGTGAACCGCGAACCGAGACATCGATTCCTGAAATGGGCGGGTCAACGGGGAAATGCCAGAGGTGGCTGCCGGTTGACAGGTCAGTCGCCCATACTGAGCCGTTGAGCTGATAATAAGCCGCTTCATCAACAAGCGTGAACGGCTGGAAATTGGCGTAGCCGGAATAAACATTTACTACGTCAATAGCCACTCCCGTCTCCGCATCGATGATATGTATCCTGTTGGAAAGATGAACAAGTATCCGCCCGTCATCATAGACCAGGCCATGACGCTGGTTCTCATAGGCGCTGTGACCGGCGTATTCCCAGAGGACGGTTCCAGTTTCCGGATCGAACGCGCGAATGAGACTGCCTGGCGCGAAGAAGCGACCATCGGCATAGCATCCGGTGACCGAGGCCATGCCGGTGGTACTTCCTCCCGGTGATAGATCGAAGTTCCAGAGGAACGTGCCGTCATCCAGGGATCGGCACTCAGCCCAGTTTGTACTGTTGTAAGAGTAAAACACAAGAATTTTGCCATCCCCAACTATCGGGGTGCCTTCGAGCCCTGTGGGATTGGTGAGAGTGTCAAACGACACACACCATGAAAGTTCGAGGGGGGGGTGCAGTCCGGTGTCCCCGGTTATATCGCCGGTATGGGACGGGTGGTTCTGGAGCTGGCCCCATTCCGCCGTGACGGGTTCCCCGCCGCTCACATCAGCGCTTGCGGTGAAATACGCGCATACAGGCTCTCCGGGAAGCAGGCCGCCATAGCCGATTGCTTCGGATTCTACTGTGATGAGCAGGTCAATTGTCCCCGTTGTGATCGGATAGGCATCGACGATATCAACCTGGTAAGTGGAGTAACCCGCCCCGCCGTCAACGGGTATGGAGGCGGTTTCCGGATCGAAGTTGCCCGGCGATTCAACCTGCACCGTATTCAAACCTGCGTCGAACCAGTCATAGACATCTATCAGCAACTTCAAGTCTCCGCCTGACTCCGCGCCTTCAGCCCAGAGTGTGTTCTCAACCTCGTCAATATCAAGGCGGTAGGCTTCAGGGCGATTAGCCCCCGGTGGGAAATTATCAGGCGCCTGATATGGCGGTGAACCATCCGGGAAAATCCAGCTTGCATCGACGGCGTAATTGAATATCAACCCCTCGTCGCCCAACTCAATTGTGTAGTGCCTGATATTCTTCTGCCCGGCGGAGAACATCCCACGGTCCGCCAAGGTGACGTTGCTCAATAGGTCATCGGCGTTTAAGTCATCGCAGAAATATTTGTATGCGTTTAGTGTGGAATTGTAGTCGGCATACGAATCCGGCGCGCCCAACAGGCCGTCGTTGTAACCGAAGATCGTACCTGTGTTAACAGGGAATTCAGCGGGGTTCCACCACCTGACAAAACCATCGGGATTCAACAGGCGCGTATCCCCTTCACCCGCCATCTGCAGGTCCGGGTCGTCGAAACCGGAAACGCTGCCGTTGGTGATAATAATCCCGCACACATCGAAACCGGTGAATTCATTCAACCCAAGGAACGGATGCCTCAGGCCGATGTCAGTCTCAATTATGTTGCCGTTGAATTCAACCGATTCGAGCGTCAGATTGACAAGCGGAGGAGGTTCAAGGAACGGTAACGCATTGAGGTGAAGATTCCCGGTGCGCAACTGCACCACGTCCAGCGTTCCCGCTTCCAGGTTCGCCGCGAATTGCCACAGGCCCCATGAAGCATGAGCGCTGTCCGACACATATCTTGATTGAGGGATATCAGCGTCCGGGGTGGTGACATTTATCCCGTCCCCACTTGAACATCCGAGGATAAATATAACCACCAGCAGCATTACCATTGGAAACAATTTCTTAATGCTCACTTCTCAATACCTCCTAAAAGCCATGTTTGTAACTAACCATTAAATCCTGATCCTTAACCCTCTTAGAAAAAAAGAAATCCGGTTCACCAAGTGCCGTCCGGTAGAAGCTTCAGCAGGTAAGCGTCAATGTCGCCGTCGCCATGTGTATTATGCCAATCTTCCCCAGCGGTTGGATCAAAGTCAGTGTTACCGCCGAAGTATCCCTCTGCATAGGCATTACCGGCGTTGTCCACCCCAACATCGTAGGCGGCATCGAACGCTCCCCCCCATCCCCAGGAACGCGCCCATTGGTGATTTCCGGATGAGTCGAATTTCGTAATATAGGAATCCGTCGAACCGTTCGAGGTTAGGGAACAGTCACCCGGACCGGGGTCGAAATCGATGGTATATCTGAAAGTGCCTGAGATGTAGATATAATCGGAGCCATGCAGGCATAGATTATAACCGTAGCAGGTGCTTCCCCACGCGTGGGCCCATTGATATGCGCCGTCTGAATCGAACTTGCTCAGGAAGGCCATCCCGGAATGATAATCAATGCCGGAGCCTGGATCATAATCCACACTGCCACCGGCGTAACCTGTGACATAGCAGTAACCGGAATCATCAGTACCGATATCGTAGCATTGATCATTACCACCGCTGCCCCATGTGTTGGCCCACTGGAAATCGCCGGTCGAGTCAAATTTGCTAAGGTAGCAGTCATACACGCCATTTGAATATTGAATATCGGCGTCAACCGGATCAGGATCGAAATCGACCGATGAGCTTCGGAAACCACCGCCGGCATAGACATTGCCGAAATCATCCGCGAATACGGCATGACCCTTGTCTTTATCGTTTCCGCCCCAGGAAAGGACCCATAGGAAGTCGCCGTCTGAATCGAACTTGCTCAGGAAAATATCCTCCTGTGCAACGGGCGTGCGCTCTTCAACGTCTATGTCATCAGGATCAAAATCGACTGTGCCCGAGTAGAAACCCGTTATGTAAGCGTTATCGGAATTATCCACCGTGCATGCCCTGGTCCAAACCGGGCCACCCCAGGAGCGTGACCATAGCAAATTACCGCTGGAATCATGCTTGAGCAGAACACCATTGGTGCCACTTCGGGCTGCAAGATAGATATTCCCGTTGCTATCCACTACGGGCGTCCTGACATCCTCTGAACTACCAGTTCCCCATGTACTGCCCCATTGGAAGTCACCATTTGAGTTGAACTTGCTCAGGAATATGTCGCTTGAACCCTGCACCGGATGTATATCAACACCCTCGTCGCTTGGATCAAGGTCAATGGTGCCCCTGTATGTACCGGTGGCGTATATATTGCCCAGATTGTCCGTGCCGACGCCGCGCCCCCATTCGGTGCTCGTACTGCCCCACGTGAGCGCCCAGCCGGTTTCGGTCGATTCGCTGAAGATGGTGATGGGGTATGTGAAGTATGATGCAACCGACTCGCCGGGAAGCAGGTCCTGATAACCGACAACATCACTTGCGCAGATGAGCATAAGATCGGTCTCGCCGTTCATATCGAGGGATGAACCATCGAGATCAACATAGTATGTTGAATAACCCACGCCCCCGCCGATCGGTGTGATGCCGGTAACCGCCGGGATACCGCAGAGTGAACGGCAGTCGAGTGTATTCAGCCCGGCATCGAACCAGTCATACACATCGACCTGTATTTGCGCAGTGCCGCCGCCGATGGATGTGGATTCAACATAATAGAGCGTATTCCCAACCACGGTCATCGAGATTCGATAAGGCTCCGGTCGATTGGCCTGCCTGGGGAAATCATCCGGCACCGTCCATGGCGAGTCGCCTTCCGGGAAATGCCAGCATGCATCCACGGCATAATTGAAGATAAGTCCTTCGCTTCCCATCTCAATGGTGTAATGACGTATATTCTTCTGTCCTGCCGAAAACTGCCCACGTGATGACAGAGGCAGGGAAGACAAGTCGTCATTCGTACCAAGTGAATCGGCGTAATATTTGTAACCGTTGACATTGCCGTTGAAATCGGCAAGGGAATCCGGCGTTCCCAAAAGGCCGTCGTTATAACCGAAGATTGTACCCGTATTGACTGGGAACTCAGACGGGTTCCACCAACGCGAGTAACCGTCCGGGTTCAGGAGGCGCGTATCGCCCTCTCCGGTCATCACGATGCCGTCGCCATAGCCGGTCAGTGTCCCGTTGGCGATGAATATGCCGCATACATCGAAGCCCGTGAATTCGGTCAGGCCAAGGAACGGATGCCTCAGACCGATATCGGTCTCGATTATATCGCCGTTGAATTCGAGTGATTCAAGTGTGAGATTGACGAACGGCGGTGGTTCGAGAAACGGCAGGGCGTTGAGGTGAAAGTTCGCGGCTCGAAGCCGGACGCAATCAAGCGTCTTTGCGACCGGGTCGGCGGTGAATTGCCACATGCCCCAGGTATTATGTGAGGCCGTCGCCATGGTCGATTTCACCGAGGACTCATCGGGGAGAGTCCCGGTGTTTGAACCGTTCCCCGAACAACTGATTGCAATCAGAAAAACAAGAAAGATTAATAATCCCATCAGAATACTACTTCTTTTCATTACTGCTATCTCCTTCAAAAAATTCCTTTCCTATGTCGGGCGAGGCTCCACCGAAGGGGCGGAGCATTCCAGCCATATTATATCACCCAATTGAGCGCCGCACTTCCTTACCAATCGTCGCAATGGAAGTACATGAATTTCATGCCACGAGTTGGTGTTGCGATGATTGGGTGCGGCGGAAGCGGGCTGATGATAAACTGAAGAGGCATGTCAACGATATCATCGCCGGTGTACTCGTCATAGAAATCCATAATCGTCAGGTCGTCATCCAGGCGAATCAACTCAAGGTGGTATGCGCCATCTTTCCATACAATTCCACTGACCACGATGCGGCAATATTCAGCGAGGGAATGGTCAATCTCGATATCAGCCTTGCGCCCGTAACAGAACGGAGACACGCCGCCCGGCGTAACGGAAAAAACACCTGAAAAGATATCGTCGCGTTCGGCCAGTTCAACCGCGTACCCGCTGGATATATCGAATACCGTGATTAAGTAGCTATTGGCTTTAGGAGGCCAAATCGCCGCGAAAACGAACATGGTATCCTTTTCGAAATCCATGACCATGTCCACGCCGCACCAGAATTCAGTGTCGGGTTCCGAGTCCTGGTACTTGTACGAAAGGTCGGTATCATGCGCCGCCGGAAGTTGATAATAAGGTGCTTCTTCGATGTAGAGATAATGCCTGAGGCGTACCTCATCACCGACCCTCATCAGTGCCCACAGGCCACCGTTGTCATCTATTTCAGCCGCCATGACCTTAGCTCCGTCGTCGTAGAATGGGCCAAGCAGGTTTCCACCGGAGTCGTATATATCCATATAACTGCGGACGCCTACGAAGACCCTGCCTGAAAACGGGCATGCGTCCACCGTGGGATTGAAGTTGGCATAGTGGGATGATTCGGTGTTAAAAGGAATCATAATCTGGTCTTCCGCTTCAGGGCTGATAACACCGAACCTTCCATCGGCGTATTGATACAGCACCTTTCCCGCGTGCGGCCCGACCTCCATGAACGTCATATCGCCTAAGAAATGATCGTCGGGGAAATTCACGCCGGTTACGTTATATTCGCCGACGAATTCATGGACTTCCTCACCGCATTCCGCCGGGGTCTCACCCGTAACTTCCGAGGTGTGCATGAAATAGGCGCATACCGGTGTGCCCGGCAGGAGCCCGCCGTAGCCGGTGATCTCGCATCCGACCGAGATCAGGATATCAATGGAATCCGGGGCGGGGGTCGCATCCATGATGTCGATCCCGTAAGTTGAATAACCGTCCCCGCCGCCGATCGGTGTTGAGGTCGTCACGGCGTCGAAGTTGCCGGGGCTTTCAACGGTAACGGAGTTTAATTCGGTGTTGTACCAGTCGTAAACGTCAATCTGGAGCAATAAATCGCCGCCCGATTCCTCACCGTCATTCCAGAGATAGTTCTCGATCTCGGTTACGCTTATCCGCCATGCTTCCGGCCTGTTCGCGTAGGGCGGAAAATCATCGGGCACCGTCCAGGGCGAGCCGCCCGTGGGGTATTTCCAGCAGGCGTCAACGGCGTAATTGAAAATAAGCCCAGCCGTCCCTATTTCGAGTGAATAATGACGGACGTTCTTCTGCCCGGCAGAGAACATCCCCCGGTTCCCTAAGGTGATATTGCTCAACGAGTCGTTTGGCTCCAGATCATCACAGAAGTATTTATATGCATTAAGTGTGGAGTTGTAATCAGCGTGTGAATCCGGCGCGCCCAGCAGACCATCGGTATAACCCATGATCGTGCCGTTGTTTACAGGAAACTCCGCCGGATTCCACCATCGGGAGTAACCGTCGGGATTCAACAGGCGCGTGTCCCCTTCACCCGTCATACGCAAATCAGGGTCCTCGAACCCCGTTATGCTTCCATTGCCAATAAGAATTCCGCACACATCGAAACCGGTGAACTCATTCAACCCGAGGAAAGGATGCCTCAGGCCGATATCAACCTCAATGATATTGCCATTGAATTCGACCGATTCGAGCGTCAGATTGACAAGCGGAGGAGGTTCAAGAAACGGTAGCGCATTAAGGTGAAGATTGCCGGTGCGCAACTGCACGACTTCCAGCGTCTCAGCCTCCAGGTCCGCCGAGAACTGCCACAGCCCCCAGGTATGGTGAATTGCGTCACTTGCCGCTTGAAGATTGGATTCATTTGCCGGGCTGACTGCATCAGGCGCGTTGGAACATCCAAAACCCGCAATAACCCAGATTACGATCCAAAAGAGATAAAAGTACTTCTTCATAACAGCAATCACTTCCTTGCCAAAATGTATTTACCTTATTCATCGGGCATCTCGAAATGGACGACGGTAACCGAGTAGCGCAGTTCGCCATCTTCCTGGCCAAGCTCCTTTATGCGCTTCTCGAACTCTTTACCCATCATGCTGATTTGTTTTGAAATGCTATCAAGTGAATCTTCCCTCAAATTGATGAAAAATCGGCTGCCGAAAGCTTTCTTCTCCTCCCCAAAAGGGAGAGCCATCAAGCAATCCTCGCAAGTTGATGCCGCGATACTTTGAATAAGCTTATGAACTTGTGGGAAAGGCTGTTGCCCCAACATGCCCCCAGACACAAAATCAGTCTCATTCTTAACCCTGTAATAACTTTCGGTCAGGTTCCTAATCTTATGCTCGCCTGCCTTTTCTATTAAGCCCGCCTTTTCCAAAACCTTCAAATGGTAATAAATGCTGGTTCGCTTCAACCCGAATTTCTTTCCAGCCATTGTTACGGTTTGCGGTTTCTGAAAAAACCCAAAAAGACGGAGCCGCGTCTGATTGGCGAGAGCCTTCATTGCCAATATTTCCTTCCCGGCTCCCAACATTTCCGGGAATTTGTCCATTGCTTCTACCCTTAATCGATCTTTTTATGAACGTTCAATAAATATTATAATGTAAAACACCATCATTATCAATTTATTTTACCG
>CBDVBS010000058.1:0-12582 GCA_965372275.1 uncultured bacterium
CAGCCTTACATGTAGCCCGGCATCGCGACCCCAAAATCCCACGACTACCCGTACATTTACGGAGCGTTGCCGGGGCTACATAAATTAGGAAAGTTCTGTGACAGCCTGGTGATATGTCAGGTTACCTGACTTACAGCTCTCCCATTAAAAATATTTAATGGATGTTTTCCCTGAAAATCATTTGACAATCTTTCCCGTGGACTTTATATTATGTACAGAAGATCACGTTCGAGTATTGTCTTAGCCTGTCTTTAACTAAGGCAATTAACATAACAAGGCTGGTCTGTTGACCACCTGGATGACAAATTTAATAGGTAAAGCACGGACAGCTGCCGTCCGTGCTTTTAAATTTTCCCCCCGAAAAAAATGCTCCACTCATAACCAGCCTGAGGAGAATTTTACAGTATCAGTTAAAGAGCTGTGATGCACTTCTAATGGCTCTCACAAACTCCCCTGCCCTGAAGCATGAAGCAAATAATAAAGCACGGGACGCTGCCGGTCCCGTGCTTTCATTACAGTTTTCCCCCTGCTTACATAGGATGCAATTTTTGTCCTACATCATATCTGATGCAGTTTGTGATTGAATAAATATGCTTTCAGAACTTTCAACTGTAATATTTCTGTCACGCTCAGACTCTGGGTTTCTGCTATCCGTCCTGCGAGTTGCACCCATGCTTATGTCTGGGTAACGGGGACAGTCCCGCGAAGACTTGGGACAGTCCCCGTTTCCGGTCCGTGTGCTTGACCTGCTCCCTCCGTGTGCCACAGCTATCCGAGTCTTCGAGGACAGCGGTGCTCTTGCCGGATGCGCGCATCATCGGTCGCAGAGCGACCTATAGATACGCGCTACCCGATCAGGAAAGCTTTTCAACAATCCTATAAGAATGGCGTCTTCATTCCGGGTGGCACTGACAAGCTTACAGATGAGAGTGAATACCACACCCAGATTGAATTGCTTGTCAGTGAAACAGTTAGCAATGAAAACACTGACAAACTCGAAGACTCGCTTGTCAGTGCCACCCGGAATGCGAACATTTTTCACATGGGAGCTTGAGAACAGACAAATTAAAAGCTACGTCATTGCCATAAGGATTAGGATTTATTTCCCGGCATCAGAATGCCGGGTTACAATAATAAGAATGACGGGATTCATTGAATTTTTCTGTCACGCTCAGATTACTTCTTCTCTAAAAGTCCCTTGAAAAGTTTCAACGGTTCTTCAAGGCTCGCGATCGATGCGGCCCAGAATTCGGGTTTGGTGATATCGACCCCGATACTCTTCATTGCGACATTCTCGACAGTGTCGCTGCCGGTCAGCCGCAGGAACTCCTCGTACTTCGGCAGGAATTCCGGGCCTTCCTTCTTGAACAGGCCGAATAGCGCCCTTGCAAGGAGGAATCCGAAAGTGTATGGGAAGTTATAGAAAGTGACATGTGTTATATAAAAATGAAGTTTCGACGCCCAGAATAAGGGATCATCGCTGTCGTCGAGCATGCAGTCACCGAAGACTTCCTTCTGCTTCTCAACCATCAATTCCTTCAGGCGCGATACGCTTACTTCGCCATTCCCGCGCTCCTCGTGGAATGCCTTCTCGAATTCGAAGCGCACGGTTATATCCAGCAGCAATACCGCGGCCCCGCAAAGGTCGGCATCCAGCATAAGGAGTTTCTGGGAATCGCTTATACTATCGTCGGCATAGACACCTTCTGCAAATATCAACTCTGAGAAAATGGACGCCGTCTCCGCGAGGGTCATGGGATATTCCTTCGCGAATGTGCGAAGCTCTTTGAGAATGTGCCCGTGGTATGCATGACCGACTTCGTGGGCGATCGTTGTTGTTTCGCTGAGCGTGCCGTTGTATGTCATAAACACGCGCTGTTCCTTAGTCAATGGAGAGCCGGTGCAGAACGCTCCGGGCCGTTTACCGGGACGCACTTCCGACTCGATCCATTTCTTCTCGATGAAAGACCTGTAGTAAGCTGCAAGGTCCGGGAACGCCTGATCGAACGATTTCTCGACCATTGCCGAACCCTCTTCCCACGTATAATTCGTGGCATCCTTGAGGGGCAGCGGTGCTTCCCGCTCGAACCACCAAATACCGGCACGTCCCATGAATTTAGCTTTGGCGCGGAATATATCTCGTCCGAGTTCGATCTTGTCATATATGGCTTTATACATCGCGTCTAAGGTTTCACGTTTTATGGATGACTGGAACAGTGCCCTGTAGAGGAAGCTGTCAATGCCGCGATATTTGTTGAGAGTAAGTCTGTTCCCGGCAATGGCGTTAAGGGCGGATGCGCAGACATCCTCGATACCCTCCCATGCCTTGTTGCCACATTCCAAAGCTGCTTTGCCGATCTCGCGATCCGCGTCGGACATCAGCGACCGCCACTGTGAGATAGGCAGTCGCTTCTCGGTGCCGTCGGGATAAACCATATCGAATTCGAGTTTGCCGGTTATCTTATCGTAGAGTCTTCCCCACGAGTGGAGACCGTCAACGTTGAGTTCAGCGGTCAGCTTCTCCTCCTGCGGGGACATGGTGTACTGCGCTAATTCCCGCGTTCTGCGAAGGGAGTGCTCCGCCCCTTTCAGCGATTCGAGTGCAAGGAATTTGTTGAACAGCTCATCGGATGTATCTTTGAACGCGCGAAGGATATCGACCTCGAATTTTTCATATTCGGAGTAGATTTTGGCTAATCCGGCCTCTTCCTTGTGGTAATCCTCGTTCGCTGCATCCGCCGCGGTGAGACATCCGACATAGGAGAACATGTGGGAAAGGTTTGTGACGAAGTCCTCAGCCTTCAGGATCACTTTCTCCCACTGCTCCATGTTTTCTGAAGAAAGGACATCGAGCGCGGAGGCATTTTTCTGCAGCTCGATTATATCCTCATTGAGTTGCTTCTTGAATTCCAGCATCTCGGGGCCGTTGAATGCCGGGAAATAGCTGGTCAGGTTCCAGATAACGCCTTTTTTCTCCTCGGACATATGATCCTCCTGAGTTTTTCCTATACCCAAATTCCCCATAAACCCTGTATAAAGCCCGGGTAGCACACCCTTCAGGGTGTGTAAATGCTTGATTCAACCCATTCACCGCACCATGAATGGTGCGCTACCCAACCCGCTATCCACCGCGCAACCCACAAGGTGCAGTATCCATAAGCCCCCACCCAATAGTAACGGGTTATTGTCCCACAATAAGAAAAATATGGGGCTTAGTGGAATCGAACCACCGACCTCTTCCTTATCAGGGAAGCGCTCTAACCAACTGAGCTAAAGCCCCATGCGGTGTAAGAATCTATCATGTTCGGTGTTAGGTGTCAAGCGGGACGTTTGCGGTGTTAATGGCAGACTGGAAAGTCTGCCCCACACCGCTGTTTTTCGTTATTTCGGGACAACCGTGTCCCGAAATTCCTTGACTATACGCTTTCAACATCGGGATAATGGTGTCCCGATACAACCAGTTGGAGCCCCCCCTTTCAACGCGGCGGGTTACATACAGAGCAGGGACCGAAACCTCTACTAATTGCATCTGCAAGCGATATCGGAATCTTACTTTTACTGAGGTATCTGCAGTTCCCACGGTGATACTTTGCCCCGGTCCGTGTGATGTAAACCGTGATACTATCCTTGGGATCTTTCTGTTTCTCTGGTGGTGCTTGCTCTATTTCTGTTTTATCAGGTTCAGACACGGGTGTTATAATTTCGATTGTCTGGACTTCATCAATGTCCCCAACATCAGCATCTCGCCATAATCCCTTACCAACATCCCGGGCTTTATCTTCGTACTTCTCGAACAGGCTCATATGCTCAAAGGGGTATTGTACATATGCATGGCCATAGCCTTGGCGCACAATCTCTAAATTCACGAATAAACCATCTGGACACCGGAACAGGTATGCCAAGGTCCGACCATATTTATCCTTTGTCATTACGCCTTGCTCGAAAAGAAGATTTACTTCCTCGCCCTTTAGTAGGTTATCAAGGAACATACTTGCTTCTTTACCGAAAGCCTCAACAGGCTTAGACGGGTGTACTGTTTCGGGAGTATCAACCCCGATGAGCCTGATTGTCGTTGTCTCCCCGTTAATACTCACTTTGACAGTGTCACCATCAATAATCCTAATTACTTCGTAAATAGGACTATCGTTGAAATCAAAGTGCGGGATTGAGGTAGTTAAATCACCCTCTCTATAGCCCACTGGTGTAACCTGAGTTGCTTCGTCACCCACAGCCTTTACTGGTTGCTGGCAACTAAACATTAGCAACCCATACGCTAAGATAATTATTACCGTCATTAACACCGAATTTAGGTGAAACAACCGCAGTTTCATACCATCACCTCTACATATTTATTTAATACAGGAAAATCCCCTATCTAAATAAATCACTTGCCGGAGTACAAACTGATTTACCCGACAAAATAACTGCTCACATCTATTACGTCGATATCGCGTCACATCAATAAATGGGACAGCCTCCTTTACAATATGAATTTATCATGTTCGGTGTTACGTGTCAAGCAGACCTAACTCCTCAATCTCGAACCTCGTATCCCCTGCCCCGCAGCAGGAGTACAGCTAAGATCGGCCCCCCAACTATGGCTGTAAGTATACCCACGGGGATTTCCCTCGGCTGCATCACTTCACGGCCAATGGCATCAGCTAAGCACAGGAACGCCCCACCCGCTAACATCGATGCCGGAAGGAGAAACGCATGACGTCCTCCGAATGCAAGCCGCAATATATGGGGTATCACGAGTCCGACAAACCCGATCGGCCCCGCTACGGCGACGCATACCCCGACCATCATCGACACCACGATGAATGTCCACCGGATGAACCGATCGACATTCAGCCCCATTGAATGCGCGGTCAATTCGCCGAACGCAAGCAGGTCGAAACTTCGGTGGGACTTCAGCAGAAGGATGAGGCATATCGCAACTACCGGCGCGAGGACATATATCTCGGAATAGCCGATCACCCTGAGGCTGCCCATCGACCAGTGAACCATCGTGAACAGGTCTGTGGATTTGGCGATGAAGTAGAGGAACATGATGATCGACGCGAATGTGAAGTTGATCACGACACCCGCGAGAATCAGCGAATAGGAGCTCAATTTCCCGCGACGCCTCGCGAGTCCATACACAAGGCTCGCTGTCAGTATCGCCCCGGCGAATGCCCCCATCGGTACAAGTATCAAGCTGAGCGTGGAATCACCCATAGCATCAGCTCGGGCCGCGAGGATGATGAGATACGCGCCGAGGTTGGCGCCACCCGCCACGCCGAGGGTGTATGGCGTCGCCAACGGATTACGGAGTATTCCCTGGAACGCAGCACCTGCCGCCGCCAGTGCCGCACCGACGAATATACCGAGGATAACCCCGGGCAAACGGTATTTGACGAGCATATTGATTCCCGATGCGGGGTCTTCAAAAAGTTCAGATGGTGAAATGAAACCGGAAAGCGCTCCAACGACTGCGGAGATAAGCAGGAGTACGGCTAAGCCGATGAGTATGCCGACATGACGTGAGGTCAACTTGCACCCCCGTCGCCAAGCGGGATAAAGATATTATCCCCGATCGATTTCAGCCGTGTTTCATATGCCTCTTCGAGTACATTGAGTTTGACAACATCAGTTGGACTACCGCTTGCGAACACACGTCCCTCTTTCATCAGGAGAACCGTATCGGCATAGCGCGATGCCAGGTTCACATCGTGGCTTATCGCAATTACGTTGTATCCCTTTTCATCAACAAGTTTACGCAGCAGGCCAAATATGAGCGGTTGATATTTCAAATCAAGATTGGCCGTGGGTTCGTCAAGGATCAGGTTCCCGGCATCCTGGGATAACGCGCGGGCAATCATCGCCCTCTGCTTCTCACCGCCGGAAATACTGTCGAGTCTCTTGTCTTCGAAACCCGTCATACCGGTCAGCTCAAGGGCTTCATCAATATTTTGTTTATCCTGCTCCCGCTGATGGATACCACCCGCAAAATGGCAGAAACGTCCCAGCTCAACCGCTTCGCGTACCGTCAACGGTGCGGAAACCGGGTTTTCCTGTGGTACGAACGCAACGCGTCGCGCAGTCTCAAGGATCGTGAGGGTACGGATCGAGTCGCCGTCGATCCTTACATCGCCGTCATAACCTTTGAGAAAACCTATGATGATTCGAGCCAATGTGGATTTACCGCTACCGTTGGGGCCGATGACGATACTGAAGCGTGAAGGCCCGAAGGCCGCATCGAGGTTGTCTATAACCCGTGGCCCACCGGTGTTATATGAAAAAGTAAGCCCGGTGGTTTCTATCATCCTTGTATTTCCGTCGGTGTTATTCAAAACAAGGGTAATTATTCAACAAATGCGTCGGGATGCATACATTTCGCGAAATATTCCAGCGTTTGAGGAAGACGCGGTCCGGGCACAAGTATGATGTGATCATAGCAGAAGAAGATATTGCTTTTGCGTACCGCCTTCAATTCGTCGATCTCCGCATAAACATCCTCACCCTTCTCGGTGGCGTCAAAGATAAAATCAGGATCCATCTTGAGGAATGCTTCCAAACCGACCTGGGGATATCCGGAGCCGACATCCTCGAAGATGTTAACGCCGCCGGACAATTCGATGATTTCATTGATGAAATTGCCCGATCCGGCCACGAAGACATCCTGCAATACTCCCGGCCCGTGGTCGGCAACAAAGGCAACGGTGGGACGTTCAAGCCCGGATACTTTTTTATCGATATAGTCAATGTTCTCAATGAGATCCGTCTTGAGTTCGAATGCATCAGCCTGTCTGCCTAACAATTCTCCCAGTGAATCAATCGCCTGGAATACATCAGTGATAGTTTCATTGCCAACGGTGAATGTCTTCAATCCCAACTTCTCGAGTTTGGCAACCCGGCTTCCCTGTGATGACAGATCGATAACCACATCCGGTTTCAGGCCGATGATCGCTTCGAAGTTCGTATCCAGCACACCCCCCATCTTCGGCTTTTGATTGGCTTCAGGGGGATAATTGCAGAACAAGGTAACGCCCACGAGTCGATCACCCTCATTGAGAGCAAAAATGATTTCCGTAACATTTGGCGAAAGTCTGACAATTCGCGCCGGTATCCCGGAATCGTTTTCGGGCTTCCGCGTCTCCCCGTTTCGATCCCCACAGGAAAGTAAAAGCGCCGAAAGCGCTATTAGAAAAATGATCAGGGAAAAGTGCAATCCCCATTTGCGACACACATTCATTCGCCGAATTCCTCTCTGACGAATTTCGACAGCGCAGCGATACGTCCGATGAATCCAAGCATATCTTTAAGGTAAAGCATATTTGTGCCGTCCGACCACGCTACCTCCGGATTGGGATGCGTCTCGATGAAGATACCGTCAACACCACATCCAACCGCGGCACGTGCCAATGGTTCGATGAATTCCCTCTGCCCGCCGGTCACGTCCCCCATTCCGCCCGGAAGCTGCACCGAATGGGTGGCGTCGAATACCACCGGCGCGCCGAATGAACGGATTACCGGGAAGCTTTTCATATCGACGACGAGGTTGTTGTATCCGAATGACGCGCCTCGTTCGCATATCGCGACGTTGTTGTTCCCGCTTTCGTATGCTTTGTCGAGTACATTTTTTACATCCCACGGTGAAAGGAACTGCCCCTTCTTGATATTCACCGCTTTGCCGTGCTCCGCCGCCGCCATTATCAGGTCGGTCTGCCTGCAGAGGAATGCCGGGGTCTGTAGAACATCCACGAACTTCCCGGCGATCTCAGCTTCCGCCGGTGAATGGACATCGGTGAGAACCGGGACACCGATCTCCTCGCGAACCTTGGCGAGTATCTCCAATCCCCCTTCGATACCCGGGCCGCGTTTCGATGATATCGACGACCGGTTGGCCTTGTCATATGATGATTTGAAGACGTATGGAAGCTGCGCATCATCGCATATCGCGCTCATCTCCGCCGCGACCTCGATGCAAAGCTTTTCACTCTCAATAACACATGGCCCGGCGATTACCACGAGTGGATTGCCGATGCCCATCTTGTGACCCGCAAAATCTATTGCTTTCATTGTTTCGTTAAAACGTCCTTACTAATTTTACGCTGAACTTGTCATCCTCATAGCTGCGTTCGGGATTACCGTCATCGTTGAAATCGAGACGCTGGTAGTATGCTTCGATGCTGTAAAACGGCGTCAACCGCCAGCGAAGCCTGATGCGCGCATTAAGACGGTCGGAATCCCCCTCGGTCAACACACCGTCCAATGTTGAATAACCGATACCGCCAAGGAGAAGCAGTCGCCCGTCATCGAGCGGATAGGAAAACTGTACATCATAACGAAGACTGTCGCGGTCGTTGCCTCCGCCCGTCTCTCGCTCCTGCTTGCCCAACGCCACATTCATTGAAAGCCCGGAGTCGAAACGCGTGTTCCAGTACAATGACAGGTCGGTCGAATCGGATGAACTTGCTGTTGAAAGCAAATTATCCGCCGTGCGTTCGGTGTAGGAAAGCCTTAACTGATGATTCGCGCCGAACAGCTCACCCCTGATGAATCCCGTTACACCCAAGGATTTGTTGGAAACCCCATATGCTCCGGCCTCTTCCGGTGTAAGATCGTTGGATCGCTCGAACTTGCGGTATGTCACATCAAAGCCGCCCGGGAAACCCGTGGGGCGGTAGGTGACACGTCCCGCTGTCGAATCGGTCGTACGTGAATTGGGCGATGCATTATCGAGATTGTCGTGGTAAGTCGCATAGCGGATGTTTCCGGTCAATCCTCCGCCAAACGAGAAACGGTCGTCGATCTCATAGCCGCTGACATCGTTGCGTATCGAATTGAGTCCGAACGAATCGAAGGTCGGCTCGATGTCCTTGTATGTCACCTTCAAAGTATTGCCGCCGGTTGCCCACTTAAGCCCGGCGCGTTTCGCTTCGCCCTGTGTTGATGTCTCGATGCCATCTTCCTTGTTCTCGGCGAATGCGTATTCACCGGTCAGGGCAAAATCATCCCCGGCGTCGTATGCAAAATCAAAACTTACAACCCTGTTGGTGTCCCCGGGGAATTCATAATCCGGCCCGTAGGTCGTCTTGTCCCCGCCTAAAAGAGTCAAACCCGCTCTCACTGCCGAATCGTCATCGGTGCCGATACGTACGGCATACACATCAAGCCCGGGACTTCCGGGATCCGATATTGCGCCAAGCTCGTCATAGCGTACCGGTATCTTCCTCAGGGCCTGTCCCCAGGTGCCCTCGAAATTTATATCACCAAGATCATCGGACCACGACAAGCCCTGGAGTCTTTTGCCCTTCATGGTGTAATCGCCGAAGCGGGGGAATGTCTCACCGAGCAGCAATTCCATATCGTCCATGTTGAAACCGAGTTTGAAGCGGTCATATATCTGGGTGTATCTCCCCTGCTTGGAATCGAGGAACATCATTATATCGATGCCCCATTTGTCGGTGGCAATATTCGACGCGATCTGCGTGAGCGCTTCGCCGGGATCGCGAAGAAGGATATCCTTGCCGACCCCGTTAAGCTCGTTGATGTCAGCTTCGAGAATGAGTTCGCCGCCGAGGGCAAGGATGGCATCCTCGATATCGAGTTCGCCCGACAGGAATTTGTCCAGGTCCTTGAGCACGGCGCCGAAGCCGTATTCGGTGAGGGTTTCCTCGACCTTGTTCTTGATGCCTATGACCTTGATGACATGCTTTCCGACATCGAAATCCTCACCCGGCAGGAATGTCAGCAGGCCTTCCCCTTCGATAAATTTAGCTAAGACTTCCTCGCCGTCGATGAGCATCTTGAACGTATCGTATTGCCCGATAAGTTCATCACCTATCTCGGCGACAAGAAGGAAATCATCGAGGGGCACGATTTCGTTCTCGACGATGTTGAATATTATGTCCTGCACGGCATCGTCCGCGTATGCCGCCGGGGTAAGCAGCAGCAACGTTAGCAGGCCGATGCAGAATATGACGATCCAATTTTTTCTCGGCATTCCTTTCTCCCAATCCATTATGAAGGAATGTTTAGTTCTCTTCCTTACTATAGTCAATTTAAAGTGTCTCCCTGTATTCATCCTGATACCGTACAATGCTCTCAAGGAATATCACATGCGCATACATCCTCTCAATCGAGGCGAAGCGCATTTCAAATTCAGCCAGCTCAAGCTCCATCCGGAGCCCTGCTTCCAAAGCACCGGCTTCGCCCGTTACTTCCATTGATTCGATTATCTCCTCACCACTCGTATCATAGTCACTCGCCAGGGAAGACAAATCATCACGTCTCCGCTCTACAAAACCTTTGATCAGGCGCACTTCCTCCGGGCCGCGAGTGTAAATGCGTGTCCGGTTGCCGAGTAACGGAATTGCCATCCAGTTGGTGTCGTCAGGACGGTCGATGCTGATGTCCTTGTGAATGATATTGTCCTCAAGGTAACCTTTAATATTGCTCTTGGCCACGGAACATTCGTGTACACAATCTTCGTAACCGGCCATGATATGCGCCTGCTCATCAAGTATCGGGCGGGTCTCGTTCAGCTTGGCAATGTAATTAACTCTCGCTTTCAAGCGAGCATCATTCGCCGCGATCAGGCCCGATGATTCGAGGGACGTGACCGCGCGCGTTATGTCATCGATGCAAAAGGGCGGACATCTTCCCCTAAGGCATTTCGAACGAGTGCCAGTTCCTTCTCAAGCCGGTCGAGGTTATACACTATGTTGGACCGGATATTCGTCATTTCCATATCGGCCACTATGTAATTCTGCATGAGAACAAAACTATCATCCCCCGCTGCTTCGTCGGTCTTTTTTGTTTCATCCAGCAGCTTCTGAATATCTGAAAACGCCGTCAGGTTCCGGGCAACGAAAGAGTCATATGCCGTTTTACTTTTCACATACAGGTCGATATGCCCGGGGAACGGGTTTATCCTCTGCCAGTCACCGTATCCGGGTTTGGACTCCGATGCCTGACCGGTCAGCAGGAACGGTTCGAGCAATTTGTATGCGGTCCTGAGATTATTTATATACTCGCGATGCGCAACCGCCCTTTCGTAATCGGCTTCGACCATCAATGACAGGGCTTCAACATCCTTGGGACCTGATGTTTGATAATCCGCAATCAGTCCCTCAAGCTTATCAACATCCCGGCCTAATTCCGCGATTACTTCATGGTTTGCATCAACCGATGCTTGCGTGTCATCACCACCGACACGCATGACCGCATAGGCGGATTCTCCCCCGACTTCCGCTATCACCGATACGAATCCGGTTCTCAGGGGGGTGACATATGCATACTCCCCCCGGCTCACGACAATTGCGGCGGAACCCGGCACGACACGCCATGAGACATTGGCGAATCCGGGTCCGGCGAGTTCGAGTATTGCTTCAAATTCATAGTCGTTATCAAGCTCTGCGTTGACGAATTCCGGGGTGACTTCGATTCGTAAAATCTCCGGTTCACCCGCCGCCGCTTCGAGAATGTTGATATATCTGAAATAGAATATCTCGGAACTGATAATCTCCGGCTGCCTGTCAACAACCCGTGGATCGTAGGAAGGGATGTCCTTCGCTTCGACATACCACGAATAGACGTGTCCGGGAATCAACGGTTCGGCCCCCAAGGGATAGAACAGCCGGTAGTCCGAGATATCCCGCTCGATGTAAATCGGTCGGGTGTATGTGACCGCTCCAGCCCGCTCGTCCAAATCAGACGCGGGAGTGACATCGAAGAGATAGAAATCGAAGAACCTCGCTGACGACGCCCATTCGAACAGCGGGGTCTCTTCAAGTATCTCCTCGGGCTCCTCTTCATCATCCGTGCCCGGCCATATGAGGTCGATCTCAAGCTCCTGGCGGCTCATTTCTGGATAGAGGATTTCCTCAATGCTTGGCTGGACGGAAATGGTGAACGGCACGTTTTCCTGCAATCCCATCCCCGGAGCGGAGAATGTGATATCGCCATAATATTCACCCGACGGGATTCCCATCGGGATAACCGCCCGAAGGAGTGCCAGATCGTACAGGCCCGGTGTGAGGCTGCCGGTCATGGTCGGTGCAATGTCAATGTAGCTGAGGCCAATAGCCTCACCGCTTACAGGATCAACCGCCTCCGATGCATAGAGATAAAACGGCCCATAGACATCATCAAGTTTGTTCGAATTGATCCCAAACAGAAAATCGGTCTGTGCCGAATCCCCGCCCTGCCCCATCAATGCGGGAGCTTCTTCAAGATAGAGTTCGCTGTCAATCTCTATCACTTCGAAAGCTTGTATAAGCGTCGATTCCTCAATAACGCCCGGGAATGTCCCTATAATATCATACCAGCCCGGAAGGGCGTCGGCCGGTATGTCAATTGTCAGGTCGTACTGCGTGTCATCAATATATGTCGCGTCAACGACGTTCGGTCCACCCGCGGGTTGGAATTCGAATGAACCGCCTGATACAAAATTGCTTCCACTTAGATTCACCAAAAACCCGGTTTCGTCCTGGTAGGATGAATCCGGAACGAGATAGTCAAGGACCGGAGAGCTCATTCTTACTTCGTATGCATTCTCAAGACTGACCGGTGCGCCCGGAGTGTCGGGAAAGA
>CBDVBS010000059.1:0-12569 GCA_965372275.1 uncultured bacterium
AATACGAAAGCAGATTGATTACATTCACGCGAATCCAATCAGAAGGGGATTTGTTATTTAGGGAGGAGGGGTCGCGTAAGATTTTCGTTGGTTCTTTTTCTTCATATTGATCACCTACAAACTTCGAAGACTCGTTTGTAGGCGCCACCCAGACTCGAAGACTCGTTTGTAGGCGCCACCCACCCTATGGAAGGGAAAAATATTAGCATATGAAAAAGGGAATTAGTCCACGGTGAGACGCACGATACCGCGGTCGTTGATCATGGTCAGGAACTCGTAGAACATGCGGTAATACTTTTCCGGATCATCCTCGTGCAGCGTGCATACCAGGCAAAGGTCATTGTTGAACACGGCTAATATTTTTCTATCAACTTTCGGGTCGGGGACATTGAGCGCGAATCCGTTCACCACTTTTCGCAGCTTCGCTTCCTCCTCTCTTTCCTTCTCCCATTTATCCCCGATAATTTCCGCCTTCAATTCATCCACTTTCGGTTTGGAGTAATACATGTGAATGGTCAAAGGGTTCTCGCCCTTGGGCGGAATGTAGGTTGTAGAATATTCGATCAGGATTCGGTACCCGGCGAATTTCTCGGGCGCAACAAGTTCATCCCAATCAATCACGCTGCCTTCCGCATCGTAGAATATCCGCTCGGGCGGGTTAAATCTCAGCATACGTTTCGGCGTGATGAGCCTGTCGATCATCCTTTCGGAATCAATCAGTTCAGCCGGAAAGCAGGCGATGATATCTTCCCAGTAGGGCAGCCCGTTTGCATTGGCCGAGAACTTGTCTTCGGAGGAGTAGCATCCCATGGAGACACTGGTACAGGACGTTGCCGCCGGCAAGAGTGACAAGAGAATGGAAATCGTTAATATGAATCGAAGCATCCCTTCACCCGCCTGTATTTTCCGCTAATCAGGAATCTGCTCAAGTATGCAGTCGGTGTCGATCATCTCCAGCAGTGTATCGAATCGCTCCGCGTTAGTGACCTTGAATTGCGCATCGTCGATACGATGCATCACGCAGAAGCAATCCTCGAGGAACGCCCACTTTATCTTGATGGTCCCGGGGGTCAGGCGCCCATAGTAAACAGTGAAGTCGCCGACGGAGTATTTTTTGACATCGACACCTTTCTTTATATCGTCGATCCACCTGTCAACACCGGGCTCGGAGTAGAATATGATCAGCTTCAGAGGGAACTCGTCCTGTATACCGATGTATTCGAAATCCAGGATATAGCCGCTGAACATCTCCGGTACGGTGCCTTTCTTATCCTTTTCAAGCGTGAACATCTGGCCCGCGGGGTCGTAATAGGCGTCGGGAATGGATTTGGGGATGTCCTTCAGTCCGATTCGGTCAAGCGTTTTATCTTCGAGCGTTTCGGGGAAACAATTTCGCAGGATGTCGTTCCAGTAGGGACAACCATTGATGCGGGCTGTATGCCGGTCGATCTTGTGGTATGTCGACCATGTCTCAACCGTGCCGGCTTCCTTATCGCTGCACCCGGAAAGCAGGAAGATCATTATGGCCATTACCACTAAGATCTTCACGGATGTTGTTAACAGATTCATGTCGAGCCTCCCTGTTCCTTCGTTATTTATATCTACCTTATCGCACACTGAACCCTAACGTCGCTTAGATTTTTCATTATTGATGGCACGGTCTGCCCGACGCTTTGGGAGGGCTGACCGTGGATTATTCAGGTATTGCACACTAACCGGCCTGATTCGGGGACAGTCACCACGCGATGAACGTTAAAGCGTCTATTCAAGCCTCTTCCGCGTGAGGGACAGTCCCCTCCATCCGCATAAATCGCTTTTTCAGCACGCCGCTAAGACCACGGTTAGGCTCGAAGACTCACCAAACCGTGCCATCAAGATAAATATATCAAAGTGTGCGGCACCCGGCGTTATTTATATCAAACGATGTTCACTCGGTCCGGGTCAATGCAAGGCAGGCGAGCAGGTAGCCGTTCTTTCCAAGACCGGTGATGCGTCCGGCACATACCTCGGCGATCACGCTTCGGTCGCGGAATTCCTCTCTTGCGTGGGGGTTGGAGAGATGCACTTCTATTACCGGGGTCTCTACGGCTGCTATGGCGTCGCGCAATGCATAGGAATAATGCGCCCACGCACCGGGGTTGAGTACGATTCCGTCGAGCTCGAAGCCGTGGCGGTGTAAGGCATCGATCATGTCGCCTTCATTATTATACTGGTGCCACTCACTGACATCGATGTCAGGGTCGATGGCCCTGAGTTCGCTCTCAACCCAGCGGCGGATGTCGTCCAGTGTCTCGGTTCCATAGATTTCCGGTTCCCGTTTGCCGAGGAGATTGAGGTTAGGTCCGTTCAATACAGCGATATGTTTCATATGTGTGTCCTGTGGTCTTGATGTAATTCCCCTTCCGTAATATCTCCACTCATTCCGTGTGCCACCGCTACTCATTCCGTGTGCCACCGCTACTCAGCGTCTTCGCTGATAGCGGTGTGGGAAGAAGGCACGTGGCACCCGGATTGCTTTTGTTTTATCCGAACCACGACCGTCAGGGAGTGGACAATCTTAAGACACTGACAAACTCGAAGACTCGCTTGTCAGTGCCACCCGGATATGACACGGGCAAGCTCGAAGACTCGCTTATCCGGGGCACCCGGATTGCTTTTGTTTTATCCGAGCCACGACCGTCAGGGAGTGGACAATCTTAAGGCACTGACAAACTTGAAGACTCGCTTGTCAGTGCCACCCGGATATGACACGGGCAAGCTCGAAGACTCCCTTGCCCGTGGCACCCGGAACTTATGTGCAGTCAATCAACCTGTCATAAATATTAGCATTTTCCGTGTACGGATTAATCCTTCTCTTTGACAGCCAGGCGTTTCACCCGATCTTCGTCGGGGTCGATGCGAATCGTGCGCTGTCTCTTGTAGGTGACATACCCCGCCTTAGCGCCGGGGGGTTTGCGCACATGCTTCACCTTCGTGTAATCGATCGGCACCTTGCTGCCCTCACGTCCGTCCGAATGCCACGCCGCTATCATCGCCGCTTCGTTGAGGGTTGATTGCGGGACGTTTTTTCTACGCGTGCGAATTATGACATGACTGCCGGGCATCTTCTGTGCGTGGAGCCATATGTCCTCGTTGTCTGCAAGACGTTGGGTGAGATAGTCGTTCGCCTTCTGATTGCCACCGGCGAGAATGTCGAACGCGTCGGAAGAGCGGTAGCGGAGTACCTTGTATGTCCGCGCACTCGGCTTTGAAGAAACCCCGCCTTTCATGTCGAATTTGACTTCCAACCCCGCCGCTTCGAGCCTCGCGGCGGACGCATCGATCGCCTCAAGGTCGGATGCCGTTTCTACCTCGGTCTTGATTCCCTCAATGATTTCAAGTTTATCTCTTGCTAAGGCAAGGCGCTTGCGGGATTCCGCTTCACCGCGCTTGAGCTTGTTGTAGCGCGCATACCATTTCGCCGCCTGCTTCGTTGGCGGCACTGCCGGATCGAGTTCGATGGTGATCTTCTCGTAGTCCGGCGAATGCACATCCACGAGTTCGACCTTCTTTGCCCCCTTGGGAATTTCATGCAGGGCGGCGAGTAACGCATCGGCTCTACGCTTCAGCTCGTCCCTTTTCGATGACGCCTCGACATCACGCTCAAGCTGCTTGATGAGTTTCCGGTTTGATTTCTCCAGATCCCGGATAATTCTTTTGAGTATATTCAGTCGTTTGCCGAGCAGGTCTTCGGTTGATGTGTGACGGTATATTCCGGCATATGCCGCGTTCACCGGGAATGTCCCTTTAGCGGGTTCGACATCAAGCGGATGTCCGGCATCGATCTTTTTCAATGACTGAAGATAGGATTTGTGAAGCCGCTCTATTTCTTTCCCGCCGATCTCATCAGCGGTTTTGCCGGGTTCGATTTCAGCTTCCTCAACGATAATCCCGGCCCACGATGGGCTGATTGCCTTGAATGAACTCACGAACAGCTTCCCGATCGGTGTGCCGGGGTTCGCGGATTTGAAGAGGGATGAGAAATCTTCGAGTGAGTACGGCTTAGGTGTGAGTTTATCTTCCGGCGGTGGAAGCTGATACTGCAGCCCAGCGCGTACCTGCCGTTTGCTGCTCTGATGCGAATGTATTGCCTTCAGTGAACCGAGTATCATTTCGTTCTGATCGAGCAGGATGATGTTTGAATATTTTCCCATCAATTCCGCGACGAGGATATCGATTTGTTCGGAGCCGTCGATGTCCACGGATGAGATTGTGAAACGCACGATACGTTCCCATTCGATCAATTCGACCGAACGGAGTGTCGCGCCCCGGTCGCGTTCGTTGAGCATGTTGCATATGTGAAGTTTCGGCGATTCTTTCGGGATGTCCTTCCCGTCAACGATGTGAATTCTTGATGCTTTGACATCGGCGGAAAGTAACAGGTTCACCTTGCCCGCTGTTGTATCGAGCTCAAGCACCAGTTCCATCGGGCCTATGCCGATTGCGCGGAACAGGCGGCTGCCTTCGAGGGCGGGGGCCATCTCGCGTACGACCGCATTCATCGCCGCATAGTCCATTGTATGGTGGGTGGTGGGGGTCATTGTGGATTAGGGTTCGATGGAGCGAAGGTCGTCAACCAGAGCTTTAAAATTTGGGCATTTATTGTAAACAAGATCGAAATCTACTGATTGCAGCAGAGGTACACCATCTCTCTGTTCGTAGTATCTTCTCTTTACGTGTTGCCTGTACAAATTGCGCAAAACCTTCTTAGGAGGATTTTGATCATTTATTTCCTCTGGATTGTGGAACGAGCCAATTGACCTGACTTTCAATTTTGATGCTATCCTTCCAGGATCGGCGAACATTAGCGCCTCAATCTCATGCACTAACACATGCGGATGCAGCTTGTTCTTGTACTCTCTCTCAACACAATGATTTCGTATGTGAGTTCTGAGCCATTCGACTCTCCTGGTTACTTCCATTGCTTCCCAATTCATTTGTCCAAGCGCTTCACGGAGCCCCCCCGAAAATGCTTTATGAACATTGTGAAGGTCTATTGCGCAAAATACGGCGGGACTACCATCTTCAATTGCCTTTTTAGTAGCACTTCCAATTTTCTTCAGAAGTTGAGCGTTGCCAGTGTAGGAACCTATCGTTATCCCTAAGCCCTTTACGCGCAGTTCTTCTCTAATAGGTGTAAGAAGCTCTTTCAAACCTCTTTCCGTTTGCCCCTCACAGTATATCTTGACCTTCACATCTTCCCCCCTAACTCGCCCATCTGCCACAGTTCATCAAGGTTGAAGTCCTGTAGCCATTTTTCAAGTCTCTCAGCATTCAGTCTATCGAATTTGCTTTCACCATTTTCAGCTTCAACAATAACGATGTCTTCAGGTTTGAAATTACGGAGGAATCGGGGAGAGTGAGTTGTTATAACGATCTGCATCCTCTCTGAAGCCTCGTCAATTACTTCGGCCAGAACGTCCAGCATTTGCGGATGTAGGCCTACTTCAGGTTCGTCGATGCAGACAACTGAAGGAGGATTGGGATTCATGAATATTGCTAACAGGCATAGGAATTTGAGTGTCCCGTCGGATAGTTCAGATTGATATAAAGGACGCTTGAAGTATTTTTCGCGCCATCCGAGTTGTATTTCTCCCATGCCATGGACTGGAGGGAACGTTAATTTCTCAAACCCATCGAATACAGATTCAAGTATCGATAATATCTCATTTAACGCTTCCTGGTTCTCATGGTTATTGAAAAGATGGTAATAGACATTGGTCAGGTTATAACCCTTGGAGTTTAAAGTTGTATCTTCGTTGGTCCGCGTTGTTTCTATGACAATCGGTTTGCGAATAGTAGCTCCTCGGGATGTATCAAAGCCCGGGTAGTATGCTATATCTTCCAGATAACTCCCCACGAATGCATATGATGTATTAGATTGGAAATGTCCGAGTTGACTAATAACTAATTCGTTACTCAAGAATTTGGCGCCATCAGAGGACTTGAAGATACTGAGATTAATATCATTTTCAGACCTCATTATTTCTCCATCCACCAATTCCCATATGGAATAACCTATTTCTGATGAAGGAAATAAGCCAAAGCTGTAAGACCAACTATTTTTGCTAAGGCCAACAGGAAGCAATTCTAATTCATCTTGTTTTTTTCCAATCGTAAAATCAATTATGGTCTGTATATGAGGAACATCGTCCCCAGCCCACAAGACCCTTGAAATTCCCTGGCGCGCAATTAGTCCTTTTGATAATTTACCCCTTGCCGCTTCGCCGATTAGACCCAAAAAATCAAGGAAATTCGACTTCCCACCCTTATTCGGACCGATGAGAACATTCAGGGGCTTAAGCTCAAAATCCTTAAGCTCCTTGATACTCTTATATCCCTCGATCGTTATCTTCTCAATCATATCGGGTCTCCATGGAAAGGCGTTGCAAAGCACTTAGATTATACTTCACATCCCATTCTCCTCTAAATATTTCTCGACCAGTTTGATGTCGGATGGTTCGTCAACGCCGATAAGAGTGTCAGACACTTCGCCGACCCATATCTTCGCGCCCATCTCAAGTGCGCGGAGCTGTTCGAGTTTTTCGCACAATTCGAGTGGCGTCTGCGGATGCTTGATGAATTTCTCCAAAAAATCGCGCCTGAAGAGATAGATGCCGATATGCAGGAGCGGTTCGGCGGGTGCATCGTTGGCTTGAAGATATGGAATGTGTGCGCGGCTGAAGTAAAGCGCGCGCTTGTTTTCATCACGTACGACTTTCACGCGGGATGGATTGGACGGGTCGACATCGCCGTCGAACGGTTTGCACAATGTCGCCATCTCGATATCGGGATTATCTATCGCGGCATGGATGAGCGAGTCGATGATGTGTCCCTTTATGAGCGGCTCATCGCCCTGGAGATTTACGATGTATTCACAATCGTGACGCGACGCAACTTCCCACACCCGGTCGGTGCCGGATTGATGATCGGCGCTTGTGAGTTCGCACTTGCCGTTGAAGCCTTCGACCGACTTCTTGATAAACTCACTGTCGGTGGCGACGATAACTTCACCCGCGAGTTTCGACTGCAACGCGCCTTCGTAAACCCACTGGATCATCGGCTTGCCGTGAATGGGCGCGAGCGGTTTGCCGGGGAAACGTACGGCTTCATAACGCGCGGGAATGATTATGATTGCTTTGTTATCAGACATGTTTCGCTTGTCTCAGTTTTATTTACCCTGGGGACAGTCCCTATTTACGTCGTAGCGTGAAGTTGTCATCCTGCGTTTTGGGACAGTCCCCAGGGTCGCAGGTTGTTTTGGTATAGGCTCTAAGATTTCAATAAGTCGGGATACTCGATCTTGAGCCAATTATTCAAGGTATCCAGCCAACCGTTATTTACCCAATTTTCTAATTTCTCGATCATCGCCAAACAGATAGATCTTTGGATTCCGATTCACATTGTCCAGGAAATGGTCTCCTTTCTTAAGTCTTTTTCTGAATTCATCGACGGAAAAACAAGATGGGTTGACTTCGCGGCCAAGCACCTCATAAGAAGGGCGTAATGCCGATATGGCCTCCCTGGATTTCATATCCCCGACAATTATCACATCCACATCACTCGTTGCTCTCTCATCTCCTTTTGCAAAAGAACCATATATGAACGCAAGTTTTATTCTATCCTCCAAAGGCGCCAGCGCATCGCGTAAAACATCCGCTACACCGGCGGTTTTTATGATGATGCTCTTAAGCTCCCTGAAAATCGGGCACTCACGATTCGCCTGGAAATGAACCTGGTTACCCTGCACGCGCCTTGTGATAATGCCTGCATCGGTCAATATCTTCAACTCGCGCGGCATCGCCCCGAGTGATGCTCCTGTAGCACGAGCTATCTGCCGTAAATAGAAGGAATCGTCGGAATGGGTATATAGAAACGAGAGAATCATACGCCGTGTTTTGCCGAACAGGGCTTCGGCGAGTGAAACGGAATTTCCGGTTGTTCTCATTTCGAGTACGATTGTACTATTAATGAGAACAATCGTCAAGGGACACGTTTATCATCCCCGGCAAGGTTTGCATTACTGAAGTACTGGATCGGCATTGTATGGTACTAAATAGTCAATCCCTCAATCGGCAGATCTATCTTGATCGCGTTCAATGAATTCGCCCAGCATTCGATCTCGCATGCGAGGCATTCGGTGCATTTACCCTTCTTCGCGTCATCATCCGATATATTCAGCACCGGGACCGTACCGCCCTCAGTCTCCTTCTCCATCAGGATTTCCTTCAGACACGCCTTGATGCATGGTTTCGATTCACATTTAACGCATTTCGCATGGTCGAATGTCAGTGTCCCTGTAATCGACTCGAACGAATATGGATTTCCCGGCGGATCGGGGTTATGTATCGGTTCTACTTTATGTCCTTCTTTGATATCACCTTCATCCACCAGGACGCGCAGTCTTTCCGCGCAATAAACAGCCGAATCATCTTTTCCATATGCTTCTATTTTCGCCGAAAGATCAGAGCAATATTTGCCCAATATCTCGATAGCCTTCTCTTCCTGGTTACCGCCGAGACGTATCACCGCAGGAAGGCTCATGTTCATCTCCCTGAACGCTTTCACCATGCCGCGTGCAGAATGGAACTGTTCCTGCGATGCCACGCCCGATCCTGACGCGAAGTATCCATCGAGGTTCGCCTGCTGGAGGATGATCTTCGCGGCACGGTACACCTTCGATGCAGGTGGGTTGCCGGAGCAGTCGGTGTAATTGGCGATCTTGAATCCGAGGCTCTGTACGGCATCCATGCTCATCATCGAGCCGCCCCCACCTGCACCGTGGAAACCGACATACCCCTCGCCCGCCTTGAAATCGGTCGCCATCTGGAAGAAATAAAATGTCCCGCGATAGTCCGTCGATTCCACCTTGTATGCGATCCGCTCCAGTTCGGTCAACGGATGATCAAGCTCGCGCGCGACCTCGATACCTAATTCGGGATGCCTGAATACTGCATAGTCGTCAATAGCCATATGACAATCCGCTGCATACACCTTCCCGTCCTTCGTGAGTATCAACGGGTTCACTTCGAGCGATCTCGCCTCGAACTTTCTTGACGCGGCATAGAGTTTTGAGAGCACATCTCCCAGCCTCATCTGCGCTTTGCCATGAATACCGAGCGACCGCACGAGGTCCCTCGCTTCGAAATCGCGCAGGCCGGTTGAGACATCGATGGGATATTTCAGCACCTTATCGGGATGTTCCTTGGCGATCTCCTCAATCCCGGAACCACCGATGGACGAGAATATCAGCAGTGGGCTCTTGCTGGCATCGTCGATGATGATTCCCGCGAACATCTCACTCTCGATGTCGAGCTTCTCTTCGACGAGGACTTCCTGCACCGAGAAGTTCTTCACCCGCATGCCGATGAGTTCTTCAGCTACTGAGGCGGCCTCATCGGGAGTGTCGGCGAACTGAACACCTCCGATCGCTTTCCTGCCTGTAACCAGGAGTTGCGCTTTTACTACAACGGGTTTTCCGATCTCCTCCGCTGCTCCTTTTGCTTCCTCGGGAGATTTACATACCTTCCCGGCGGGGATGGGGATCTTATGTTTCGCTAAAAGCTGCTTTGCCTGGTATTCGAAAAGCCGAGCCATATGCCGGCCTCCTTCCGTTTAATATATTCCGTACCCGATATGTTAGCATAATGAATACTCCCTATGGAATGAAACATACCGGTTCGTCACAGGTAATCAGTTGATCACATTTGAGGGCTAATTCCGGAAAAAATTTCAATAATTCAGCCTTTTGTATTATGCTATCCTGTGCTATGCATATAGAGGGATATATATGCTGTTTAAGGAGGATTAAGGTTATGTTAAGAAAAGTTGTACTTTTAAACCTGGTTGTGATCGTTATCCTTGCGATGTTCGGTTGTTCGCAACCGCAACCGACGGAACCCGGGCTTTCGCGGGATTATCTTGAAGAAAACGGGGATGCTGATGGGCGTGTAATCTGGGGATACTATACTTTCTACATCGACCCCTCAATACCGTCCGTTGAAGTCGTGCCGGCAAGGCAGGCGCTGCTGCATGCTAACGTAAAACCATTTGTCACGCCGCCTGCCTGCATGGATTGCGTAAAGGTCGCCCCCACGGGACCGTACAGCGATAATATCTTACCGGTGAATATCACGCTGAAGAATCCCACCCCGCTCACGGGCCATGATGTCAGGGGGATACTCTTGAGCGATGATCCGGGCGCAACATTGTTATGGGCGGACGACTATACCGGATTATTTGACAATGGTGGAGCCATCAATATTAATCCGTTTATGGCTTTTGCCAAGGGCGAAACCGACCGGGTGTTTGGCGCCGGGTTGCAGCACACCGAACTCTATCAACTTTATCTTTCGTCCTTCGGTAAGGTTACGGTGATAGATTACGCCGTGGATGCTTCCTGGCCATCAAGGGCTAAAGAACCTTACAGCATAAACGGGCCTTATCCGACTGGCATTCTCGACAGTTATGGTGTTTATGAGTGTCCATTTGAAGCGTGGATCGATGCTGCAAACGATGATGTGGATGAAGTATGGCTCGACTTATCCTGTATTGGCTTTGCTTCTGAAATCGAGATGGAACTTTCGACCTCTGGAGCCTGGGAAGTTGTTATAATGAACGAGAATCTCTCGCCAATGGGAGACTATGATGGCTGGTGCAGGGCTTCCACCGCGTCATCAGGTTTATTCCTTTATTCCAAGTTCAGCTTCTACGTGGAAGAAGGCGTCTTACCCATGAGCTTGACCGATGATGTTCAACCGGTCTTTGATGCATTCTGCATTTCCTGCCACCAGACCGTTTCGCCGCCGTTGGGCCTTGATCTGAGCGCGGGAAACTCTTACTCAAATACGGTTAATGTCGATTCTTCTCAATCTTTATTGAAGAGAATAAAGCCCTCGTCTGCTTTTGAATCATATATGTCGGGAAAACTTTTCGGCATACATACTGTCCCACCATTTGATGGTTCCGGTAGTCAGATGCCTCTTGGAGGAGATCCATTGGAATCTGAAGATCTCCACAAGGTAATAATATGGATAGACCAGGGTGCACTGGACAATTGACCGAAAGAAATTGTTTTTTAACCGCCCATCGGGGCGGTTTTTTTGTTGTTGCATGAACGCTCGGTACGTATAATTACATGTCGTGCGTGTAGAACATCTTCAATTAAGCAATGTACGCAACATCACCTCGTGCAGTATCGAATTTTCGCCATGGGTTAATTTCATCCATGGGAATAACGGTCAGGGTAAGACCAACCTTGTTGAGGCGATCCACTTCCTTGCGACCCTTGATTTCCACAGGGGTCAGTCGTCTGATTTCATAATGCACGGGAAGCAATGCGCCCGGTTGATCGCCCGGGTCGAGGTTGAGGAACTTCACAGGAACATCGATATCACAATCGAGAAGGGCGGGAACAGGATTGTTGTTGATGGTGACCGAATAAAACGCGTAAAGAATTACCTCGGGCAGGTTCTTTCGGTCGCGTTCTTCCCCGAAGACATGCTGATCCTTCTTATGGAACCGGGCTTAAGGCGTCGCTGGATGGACCGGCTGCTGAGCCTCTACCATATCCCCTACAGGGAGACCATTGCCAAAGCAAGGAAAGCACTCGATGGACGGAACCGCCTGTTGCGCGAACCGGAGCCACCGCAGCCGTCCCTTTTGGGCAGCATCGATGCAGTGTTCGCCCCGTTGGCGGCTGAAATAATGGTCAGGCGAATGGAGATAATCGCCCAACTCGATACCGAGGTGAAGAGGATATTTTCGAATGATTTTTCCGGTGCTGGTGAACCATCGCTGCAATATATCCCATCTTTCAAGAAACAGACCGGGGCGAATATCGAAGAGATAAGCGCGGAATACCTGGAATATCTCACCGCCGTGAGGGACAGGGACATTGCCGCAAGAACTACCCTCACCGGTCCCCACCGTGATGATTTTGCCATGATGCTGGACAATCAACCGGTGCGAACCTGCGCCTCCCGAGGAGAGGTGCGTACCGCCCTGCTAAGCCTTAACTTGGCCAAATTGAGTATTCTGAAAAAGAAGTACGGGCACGATCCGATAATTATCCTCGATGATATCCTGAGTGAGCTGGATTTGGGAAGACGGCATAAAGTATTAACCGCCCTGCCCGAGAACAGCCAGATATTCATCACATCAACGGAGAAGGATGTACCCATCAGGGATAGGGTCAAGGACATAGCTTTCTGGCATGTTGAGGGCGGCATTATCAGTACTGGATAGTTATTTCAGATTGTAATGAATCTTTATATTTAATTCAGATATAGAGCGCATTATTTCTTAAAGGCATTTCAAATAATTTAAAATTGTGATATTATTGTAATATACACGAAAAGTAGGATTTTTATTGAGATGCTTTCTCGCTATATTAGTTACGAACTGCAATGTCTGATAACAAAAAACCAACATATGCATTATCCACTGCCTTTCTCTACCGCCGGTCGCTGGGCACGAATCTCCGCATTGCAAAAGAGGCAGGTTTCGAGAATATCGAGCTTTTTATTACC
>CBDVBS010000060.1:0-12402 GCA_965372275.1 uncultured bacterium
TTCTGAAGACAGAAAGGTGCCACCCGGAAAGAGAATGGCGAAAGTCGAGAGGATGGGGCTGTTGAAAAAGTAAGGATGTGCCGAAAAAATGGGACAGGCCTCAGTAGTGCAGGCGTTGGGCAACAGGTATAATGTGCAGTTCGAAAGTGACGTTCTCCATTTCTAAAGGCCAGTCCCTATTTTTCGGCTTTTTCAACAGGCCCAGGATGTCCGCGCTCCAAGGTAAAGAAAAAACGCACACTAAAGTGTGCGGCACCCCTTCAAAATATAGAAGAAACATTATTACGCTTTAGCCATCTTACACCGGGGTTTTGGCGGCGGATTCGAATTTCTTGAGAACCTCGGGTTTGAAGCGCTGGCGCTCGAATCCGAGTTTGTCATACGGAACCCCCATGGCGAATGCCAATAGCTGGAAGTAGTAAACCGGCGGTGTATGATAGTCGGTGTCGTAAGCTTTTGATACCTTCAACTGGCCGTAATCGAATTGTGAGTAGCATGTCGGGCATATCAGGCAGAGTATTTCAGTGTGCACGTCGTTAATGCTTCCAAGGAGTGTATGCAGCATCTCGAGCGGTACGCCCTCGGCCTGGCACGCCTTGCCGCAACAGAGGTACCAGTTGTTGTGACGCACGGGCAGCGCGCCGAGGGCGGCTACGAGGTTCTCCATGATATCGGGGTCGTCGGGATTATCGACGTTCATTATCTTGCTTGGTTTGAGGACATGGCAGCCGTAATGGATCGCCACTTTCAGGTCATCGAGCGGACGTGTTATGGCAGCCTGGACGTTTTCATAACCGACTTCATCCCTCAGCAATGTAACGATGTGCCTGACCCGGCCCGTGCCTTTGTATTCCTTGCCGATCTTCTTGAGGCGTTTGTTCACCTTGGCTTTAAGTTCCTCGTTTTCCTTGAGCAGGTGAAATGTCTCAGAAAGTGTGGCGGTGCACCCGGAACAGTTGGTGAATATTTCCAGCCCCAATTCCTCGGCCAGGCAGAGGTTACGGGCGGCAATTGTAAGCCAGGATAATTTATCCTTCGACTTGAAGTAGATGGGGTCGGGGCAACAGCTTGCTCCCGGGAGATCGACTATTTCTATGCCTAACTTCGGCAGGGTTTCACGTATGGCGAACTCCATCGCGGGATATCGCGCGGGGATCAGACAGCCGGGGAAAAATGCGAAACGTTTCATGCCTAACCCTCCTCCTCTGGTGGTTCAATTAACGCATTGATCTCGTCCATGTCGATTTTCGGCAGTGGTGGAAGGCCGAAACGTGCACGCTGCTTGTCGATGGCGGGGTTGTACTTGACCGTACGCCCTTCCGCTTCGAAAGTCTCGATGATCCTCCTGACGGGATCGGGGTATATTCCCATGTCAGCGAGCATGTTTTTCATCGAGATGATGATTTCGACCGGTTTGACATCCTGGGGGCAGCGTTCGTGACAGTTGTAGCAGTTGGTGCATTCCCAGAGGATCGAATCCTCGGTCAGGAGTTCCTCACCAAGGCCGTACAGCACCTTGAGCATTATCTCGCGTGGATTGAAGTCATCGGTAAACATGGCGGCGGCGCAATCGCCCACGCAAGCACCGCACTGGTAGCAGAAGCCCGCGAGGTTGCCCTCGACCTTCTTGGCGAGTTCGCGCCGGAAGTCGAAATTAACGCGTACTATCTTGTCTTTATCGTCAGCCTTCCTTGGCATTCGGCTCACTCCTTATCCTTCTTATCTTTTAATTGGCGTATGCTGCTGGAGCGGCACTTGGGACATGAACGCTCGTGGTCTTCAGGAACGTCCTCATATTCGTGGCCGCACATCATACATTTACATCTCAACGTTTCTGCCATAGGTCTTTCGGATCCCGTTCTATTTCTTCGCTTCTACGGGTTCCTCCTCCTTCTTCTCAGCGGCTTTTTTTGGTTTCGGCTGGAGCACTTTCATCGCGTGCTCGACTTCATCCTTAGTTACGGTTTTGCGCAACTCCTCCATCTGGTACATGACCTTCCCGAATTTCTGGCCTTCCGCGGCGCTTATCCATTCGAGCTGCAGGCGTTCGGGGCGTATGCCTTTCTTCTCAAGGGTGTTCCACAATTTCTGGACTCGCGTAACGGTCATCCTGTTTGCGTCGATGTAGTGGCAGTCAGCATAGTGGCATCCCGAGACGAGTACCACCGGCGCGCCGCGCCTGAATGCCTCGATCACCATCTCTTCTGAAACACGCGCGGAGCACATCGTTCGTACAACGCGGTTGCTGGCCGGATACTTGATTCTCGATATACCTGCCATATCGGCTCCGGAATAGGAACACCAGTTGCAGGCGAAAACGAATACTTTTTCCATCTGGTCCTGCGCTAATATAGCCCGAATCTGACCCATGTATTGATCATCGGTGAAGTGGCGCATTGTGATGGCGCCGAACGGGCATGTCGCGCCGCATGAGCCGCAGCCGGAACAGGCGGCTTCAATGATCATGGGGACTTCGCCCTTCTTGCCCACGATGGCGCCATAGGGGCAGACGGGGATGCACAAACCGCATTTCTTGCAGATATCCGGATCGATGCGGGACGTGATGGCTTCGACTGTAACCTTCCCGGCGTTAAGGATCGCCCCCGCCCTGGATGCCGCGGCACCGGCCTGGCATACGGAGTCCTTGATATCTTTCGGAGACTCGCAGAGACCGGCGAAGAATACGCCGCGAGTCGGCGCGTCAACCGGTTTCAGTTTCGGATGGGTTTCGCGGAAGAAACCGTCCGATGTTTTTGAAAGCGTCAACAAGCTCGACAATTTATCCCTGTCTTTTGGCGGTACGAGGCCGACCGAAAGCACGAGGAGGTCGAATTCGTGTCGTTCAAGTTTGCCGGTCGTTGTATTTTCAACAGTAACGGTAAGGCACTTGGTTACGGGGTCTTCCTCGACATCTCCCGGAAGTCCGCGAATGTAATGGGTGCCGACTTCCTTGGAGCGCTGGAAGAAGTCCTCGAAGGATTTTCCATGCGCCCGGATGTCCTGGTAGAAGACGGTGTTCTCGGTATCGGGATAATGGTCCTTCAAGAGCAGGCAGTTTTTAATTGTGACCATGCAGCATATGTTGGAGCAGTACGGATTTCCCCTCACGGTGCTTCGCGAACCGACGCACTGGATGTGACCTATGCGCGTTGGAGTCTCATGGTCACTGGGACGTACGAAATGCCCGGCGGTGGGTCCACCCGCGCAGATGAGGCGTTCGAATTCCATGGAGGTGATTACATTTTCGAAGCTGGTATAGCCGTACTCATCCATCTCGGTCGGATCATACACGTCCATCCCGATGGCGACGATAACCGCGCCGAATTCGCGCGTGATTATCTCGTCGGCGTCGTCGTAGTTGATCGCGTTCTGGTCGCATACATCCGCGCACTTCCCGCAAGCGATAGGGTTATTCCCGAGGCAGTCATCCATGTTGAGGATATATGAGGAAGGGACGGCTTGCGGATATGGTATGTAGATAGCCTTCCTGGCGCTGAGTCCCATCTGGTATTCATCAGGCATCACGACGGGGCACACCCTGGCACACTCGTCGCAGGAGGTGCAGATATCCGGGTCGACGTACCGGGCCTTCTTACGTATCTTTACGGTGAAGTTCCCGATGTAGCCCTCTACTTCTTCAACCTCGCTGAATGTCAGCAGTTCGATGTTAGGATGTCGTCCGACATCTATGGCCTTAGGCCCGAGAATTCATATAGAGCAGTCCATGGTGGGGAATGTTTTATCGAGCTGTGCCATGATCCCGCCGATGGACGCCTCCTTTTCTACAAGCGTAACGTGATGTCCCGCGTCGGCCAATTCCATTGCCGCTTCCATGCCGGCGACGCCGCCGCCGATAACGAGGGCGGCCTTGGTGACCGGTACCGACATTTCCTCCTGTGGTTCGAGGAAACGGGCACGCCCCACGGCGCTTGCCACGAGGTCTTTCGCTTTTGCGGTGGCACCGTCCCAGTCTCCGGCGTGAACCCACGAGCACTGCTCCCTGAGGTTGGCCATTTCCATGAGGTATGGATTAAGTCCCGCTTCGAGCACGCATGCCCTGAATGTGGGTTCGTGCTGCAGCGGGGTGCAGGAAGCCACGACAACGCGATTCAGGCGGTGTTCGTGGATGCCGTTCTTGATTTCGTTCTGTCCCGGGTCTGCACAGGTGTATTTGTTGCGTTTGACGTAAACCACGTCGGCCAGTGTTTCAGCGTAGTCGGTTACGGCTTGCGTATCAACCGTACCGGCGATATTCAGGCCGCAATCGCAGACAAAGACGCCGATTCGCAGTTCCTCGTCGCCAGGCTTATCAGCCATTGAAGTCCCTCCGTAATGTAATTCTTCCCATAGTTCTTGCGTTTAAATCCGACTATTCCAGCGCGTCCGCTAAAATTTGGGCAAGGTCGCGCATTTCTATCTCGATCTCGTCTTTCAGGTTTGCATCCTGCATCGCGCATCGGAAGTGCACCTGGCACTTCGGGCAGGCTGTGACCATGATATTCGCCCCGGTAGCCTTGGCTTCCCTGAGCCTGTCTACCTGTATTTTCTTGGCGAACCGATCGCAGCTCGACCATGGCCCTCCCGCGCAGCATATTGCCGACTTCCCGGAGCGGCGCATCTCGACGAACTCGGTGCCGGGCAGATTGCCGAGCACTTCCCTCGGCGGGTCGTAGATGCCCAAGTGTCTTCCAAGGCGGCAGGGATCCTGGAACGTAATTGTCAGCTCTTCCTCGGGGTCCTTGAATTTCAGCTTGTCCATGTTTTCAGCAATATATTCGCTGATGTGCATCATCTTCGGTGGTTTACCATCAAAGAACGGCTCGTAGTCGATTTTCCATGTACGCAAGCACTCCGCGCACGAGGTGACGAGAACTTCCGCGCCGCTGTCTTTAAAGAGTTTGATGTTATATTTCGCGAGCGTTTCGAAGCTTGCCCTGTCACCGTTCCAAAGGAGGTCGTGACCGCAGCAACGTTCGTCGGCGCTGACAACGGGCTTTATGCCAAGCTTGTTCAGGAGCTTTATCGTCGCCTTGGTGCCGTTGAGTGTCTTAACCTCGAAGTCGGGGAAGAAGGCATCGAAGTACATGGTGCATCCGGTAAAGAGGAAGACATCACCCTTCTTCGGTTCGGTCTTCAGGTCATCGGTGAGCCATTCCAGGCGGTTCTGCTGAGTGCCGCCCTTTGCCATCATACGCATCGCCGACTGCAACGCGCCGCCGTGGGGGCATTCAGGCTCGATACCCTCGGAGAACCCGATTTCCCTGAGCTGCTGTATCAGGCTGGTGAAGCCAACCCCGACAGGGCAGCGCGAATCGCACAAACCGCAGGTCAAGCAGGTGTAGAGTGTGCCGTTGCTCAGGATTTCAACCTGGTGGGCGAGATTGGTGCCAAGCACATAGCGTCGCGGGCTGTAGTCACCCCCGGCCCTGGTGATGGGACACGTTGCGGTACATTTTCCGCAGTCGTAGCAAGCCCATGCGTGAGTCTTTTTTACAATTTCATTGAGATCAGTCATTCTATGCTAACTCCGATCAGATGAAGTTCAATTACCGTTCTTAAACGGGCTTGGTCCAAGGTCGCGCACCTGGTCCGTGAATTCGTTGATGACATCGGCGAACCTCTGTCCCTCGGCCGCGCTTATCCACTCAAGGCGGATACGTTCGTCCTCGATTCCGAGCAGCTTGACCATGGCCTTGGTTTTATCGAATTGTTCCAACGCATATTCGTTACCGAAAATATAGTGACAATCACCGATATGACATCCTGAAACCAGTACGCCATCGGCGCCTTTTTCCAACGCTTTAAGCACAAAACCGGGCTGAATCCTCCCGGAACACATAACCCTGATCATCCTGAAATGCGGCTGGTGCTGGATGCGTGATATGCCGGCGGTGTCGGCACCGGCATAGGAACACCAGTTGCATGCGAAAACCACGATACTTGGATTCCAATCTTTCGAAACCTTTGCGGTTTTCTTTTTCGTCGCCTTTTTTGGTTTTTTCTCTTTTGTTTTTTCGCTCATTTCTATTTTCCTGGAACGAAGAATGCGTCGATCATCGCGTTGATCTGGCCGTCGGTGAAGTGTGTTGACACTATCGCTCCCGACGGACACCAGCTTCCGCATGTACCGCATCCCTTGCAGAGGCTTGCATTGATTTCGGCCACGAATGAGCCGTCCGGCAGTTCCTTGAGTTTCGGAGCCTGGTATAGGCAGATATCGACGCATTTCCCGCATCCCCTGCATTTATCTTCGGTTACCACCGCGACGGTCGGGTTGAGTTTCACCTGTTCGTGCGCGAGGTATGTCGAGGCTTTCGCTGCAGCGGCTGATGCCTGGGCGACAGTATCGACTATATCCTTCGGTCCCTGGACGGTTCCTGCTAAGAAGATGCCTTCCACGGCGGTCTCAACCGGTGCAAGTTCCGGGTGGCGTTCGAGGAAGAAACCGTCGAGTCCGAGGCTGATCTTGAGTAAATCGTGGAAATGCGCCGTACCGGGCTGCTTGGCACACATACCGACAGCAAGCACAACAAGGTCGGACGGTACTTCGAGCCTGCGGTCGAGCAGTTCATCGAAGGATTGGACCGCCTCAGCCTGCTTCTCGCCGATAATCTCGGGATGCTCATCAGGCGGAATACGTATGAACAGCACTCCCTTGCCGCGAGCTTCACGATACATCTCCTCCGCTCCGGTGGAGACGGTTCGTATATCGCGGTAGAAGATGGTCGAGTCGATACCCTTGTCGGCCAATTCGATGGCTTGCTTGATGGCGGTGGGACAGCAGTAGCGCGAACATCCGGTGAAGCCCTCGGGGTCGCGTGAACCGACACACAAGATGAATGACGCGCTCTTCGGTTTCTTGCCGTTGAATTTCACATCGTCTTCGTGGTCGAAATACCATGTCTCAAATTCCTGGCTGGTGATGACATTGGGCAGTTCGCCGTAGCGGTACTCGCCATCTTTCGGTTTGTAAAGATCAGCGCCAATGGCAAGGATGATAGCCCCGACGCTCAGTGTTTCATCGACGGCGCCTTTCAGTCTAACTTCAAAGTTACCGACGTAGCCCTTGATATCTTCGACTTCCGTTTCAAGCAGCACCCTTGCACCGCTTTCTTTCAACTCACGGATGTTTTTTTCGAGTACATCCGCGGCGGGACGGAAGTTGGGGTAGAGGTATTTCAGATTGGGACTTACCAGACGTCCGCCGAGTTGTTTTTCTTTCTCGACCAGGGTGACGGGGAATCCCTGGTTGGCGAGGTCTTCCGCAGCCTGGATGCCGGCGATGCCGCCGCCGATAACAAGGGCGGTCTGGTTCATGGGGGCTTCTGATTCGCTCAGAGGCTGGAGTTTTGATGCCCTGGCGACACCCATCCTGATCAGGTCCCGTGCTTTCGCCTGGGCGAATTCCCTGTCCTTGGTGTGTACCCAGGAACACTGGTCGCGTATGTTGACCATTTCGAACAGGTAGGGGTTGAATCCGATCTGCGCGCAGCTTTCCTGGAATATGGGTTCGTGTGTGCGCGGCGTGCAGGCGGCAACGACAATCCTGTTGAGGTTGTTTTCATTGATCAGTTCAACAAGATATTCCTGGCCCGTGGACGAGCAGGCGAACTGATGTTCCCCTACGGCTTCGACATTCGGAAGGGACTCGGCATACTGAACCAGGTCGTCGATATCCAACAATCCGGCGATATTTATGCCGCAGTGACAGACAAGCACACCCACGCGCGGCGGGCCGGACAGGTCCATCGGCGGAGCATGAGTGTCCACAAATTCAACGCGATGTCCAACGAGGAACCTCTGTGCCCTCGCGGCAACAGCGGATGCCTGGGCGACGGCATCGGGTATGACCTGCGGGCCGACGGCGCTTCCGCAGACATAGATCCCATCGCGGGTGCTTTCGACGGCGGAAACAGCGGGGTCGCGGCGTTTAATAAAATCGTTGTTGTCAGTTTCGATACCTAAAAGATCCGCCAGTTCGACTGCGCCTTCATTCGGAGCCGCAGCGACCGACAGTACAACGAGGTCGGCGGGAATACGTTTCAATTCGTGGCCCAGTGTATCTTCAACAAAAACTTCGAGTATATTTGTATCCGGGTTGAGGTCAACTTTGGCGGGACGTCCGCGCACGTAGATGGCGCTCATTTCGTCCTTTGACCTCTGGACGAAATCATCGAAGCCCTTACCGAAAGCACGAAGGTCGGTGTAGAGGATGGTGATGTCCTCGACTTCCGGATCGTGCTGGCGGATGAGCATTGAATCCTTGACCGCGTTCATGCAGCAGAAACGACTGCAGTAGGGTCGTCCGCCTTCGCCGCGAGCACCGACGCACTGTATGAAGACGATGTTCTTCGGGGTAACCATATCCGAGGGGCGAACCACGTGTCCACTGGTGACGCCCGTCGCGTTCAACATGCGTTCGAGTTCGAGGCTGGTGATGACATCCGGCAGCCTGCCGTATGCATAGTTGCCGAGTTTGCGCGCGTCGAATTCCTGGAAGCCGACCGCTACGAGAACGGCACCGGCATCGATTTCAAACTCCACCGGCTGCTGGTCGAAGTCGATGGCTCCCGGTTCGCAGACCTCCATGCAGCGGTTGCATGCGAGTATCTGGTCGTTCAGACAGGTGCCATGCTGGCGTTTCTTTTCTATCGTTCGCGAGAAAAGTTTGCGGATTTTTGTGATGAGCGCATGGTCGTTGATGCAGGGGTCCCTGTCGATGACATATGTCGCCGGGACCGATTGGGGGAACGGTCTGTAGATTGCTTTTCTCGCCTTGAGACCGACATCGAATTCATTCCCGACGATTTCGGGGCATGCTTCTGAGCATAACCCGCACGCGACGCAAAGCTCCTCGTCGACGAAGCGAGGATTTTTTCTTATTAACGCCCTGAAATGTCCGGGTTCACCCTCGAAGCCTATCAATTCAGCGTTTGTGACTACATCAATTAATGGATGCCGACCGGCATCAAGCATCTTAGGCCCGAGAATTCATATAGAGCAGTCCATGGTGGGGAATGTCTTGTCGAGCTGGGCCATGCGTCCGCCCAGCGTGGGAGATTTCTCCACCAATGTGACCCGGATACGGGCGTCGGCAAGGTCGAGGGCGGCCTGTATTCCCGCAATGCCGCCACCGATAACCAAAGCTCTCTTGTCGGTTACCGGCTGAACCTCGCCATTTAATTCTTCTGAGTTACTTTCCACGGCGATAGCCTCGTGTATTTAATTGGTCGTTTGTTTCGTTTTCCCTATGCTTCCGCTTCGGCGGAGGCTTCCTTTTTCTTCTTACCCTTGTTTTTTCCGTACTCGTTTTCGTAATATTCAACACCCGCGTCGAAGGCTTTGAGGTTGAGTTCCTCTGTACCCGCGGGGACGGATTCCTCGACGGCCTTCCGCATGGCTTCAATCGGTGTCAGCTTGGTGACCGCTGCGAAGAAGCCCAACATCACGATGTTCTGGATGATTTTCAGTCCTAAGTTCTCAGCGATTCTGGTGGATGTGATCCCGAAGGAGGGTTGACCTTTCTTGGGAGTCGCTTTGACAAGGTCTTTCTCATAGATGAGAGTACCGTCATCCACTAATTCATCCTTGTATTTTTCGTAGCCTTCACCGGACATAACGACGAAGATTTCCGGTCGATGGATATAGGGATAGAGAATCTCGGTATCGTCCACGGTAAGGGTCGCGCTACAGGCTGAACCACGGGCTTCGGGTCCGAAGCTCTGTATCATCGTCGCGTGCTTGTTGGAATGAATGGAAGTCGCGGCGCCGATGATGAAGCCCGAGAGGACCACCCCCTGTCCGCCGAATCCTGTTATTCGAATCGTTTTTTTACTCATGGAGCCAGCCTCCCTCCGACGACATGGGCACGTACTTGTCGCCGAGGACTTTTTCATAATGGTCATGCATTCGGTCGAGGAACGTCGGTTTTTCCTCGTCCACGAATTTCCCGCATACCAATTTATTCTGGAAATCGATATCGCAATCGCGTGTATCGGCCCCGTGCTTGATCTCGGCACTATCATGGTAGAACTGCATCAGGTGGAATCCGGTGCCTAACTTATTCAACCGGGCATAGAGGGTCGGGCAGGGCGCGATGACTTCGATAAACCTGAAGCCTTTTTTACCCATTGCTTCCTTGATCGAATTCGTGAGCCTGCGTATGTGCAGCGCCGTCCAGCGCGCCACATACGGCGCGCCGCAGCTTGCGACAAGGTGCACCAGGTTGAACGGCGTCTCGTAGTTGCCGAATGGCATCGTGGATGTTTTCGCCGTAAGCGGGGTTGTAGGTGCGTTCTGACCGCCGGTCATCCCGTAGATGAAGTTGTTTACAAGGATGACCAGGAGGTCCATATTACGCCTCGCGGCATGAATGAGATGGTTCCCGCCGATACCGGCCAGGTCGCCGTCGCCTGAGAACACCGTCACGTCAAGCTCCGGGCGTCCCAGTTTAATGCCGGTAGCGAAAGGTATCGCGCGCCCGTGGGTGGTGTGGAAACCGTCCAAATTCATATAACCGGCGACACGCCCCGTGCAGCCGATGCCCGAAACGATGGCCGTTTTGTCGAGGTCCGCTTCGGTCTGTTCGAGAGCGGTGGCATAGCATTTCACAACCGTACCGATGCCGCAGGTGGGGCACCAGATATGCGGCATGCGATCCATGCGCAAATACGGCGCAATGGGATGCTCGTCGGCCAATTGTTGTGTAAGTGTTTTGCTCATTTTACCGCCTCCATAATGGCTTTGACGATATCGTCTGGATTATGCACGCCGCCTCCCCCGTGAGGGACCTGAATGGTTTTAGTCTGGCCCGCCGAGCAGCGTTCCACCTCGAGTGACATCTGGCCGTAGTTGATCTCCGGCACAACGAATGCTTTTATTTTTGGAGCTAATTCTTTGATCTTAAATTCGGGGAAAGGCCATACGACGATGAGCCGTATTACGCCTACCTTGATGCCTTTCTTACGGGCGATGTCGATGGCCATTCTTGCGACGCGCGCGGTGATGCCGTAGGTCACGAGAACCACATCGGCGCCGTCCGTTTCCTCTTCATCGAACTTTGCGATCTTTTCGACATTTTTCCGTATCTTGTCGATGAGGTGGTGAACGTTCCACTCCTGGCACTCGGCGCTCATCACGGGGTAACCCCTCTCATCGTGAGTCAGCCCCGTGGTGTGGAAGCGGTACCCGTCGCCGGCCCTCGCGAACTCGGGGATTTCCGCCCCGGTCATCTTGTAAGGCAGGTACTCACCAGGTTTTTTACCCGTGAGTTTGCGGGGGATAATTTCTATGTCATCGGCCTTTGGAATTACCACCTTTTCGGTCATATGCCCGACGCATTCATCAAGCATGAACATGACCGGCACGCGGTACTCCTCGGCAAGGTTGAAGGCGTCGATCATAAGGTCGAACGCTTCCTGCGGCGACTGCGGGCTTAGTGCGATGATTTCGTAGTCGCCGTGGGAGCCCCATCGCGCCTGCATCATGTCGGCTTGACCTGTCATGGTCGGCAGGCCGGTTGAGGGACCGCCACGCTGTACGTTGACCACCACGCAGGGGGTCTCCATCATCGCGGCAAGACCGATATTCTCCATCATCAGGCTGAATCCCGGTCCGCTCGTTACCGTCAGGCACTTGGCCCCGGTCCAGGACGCGCCGATAATGGCGGCCATACTTGCCATCTCATCTTCCATCTGGATAAATGTCCCGCCCATAAACGGGAATCGCTGGGATATTCGTTCCACGACCTCCGTTGAAGGCGTGATGGGGTAGCCGGCGGTGAAACGGCATCCGGCGGCCATTGCGCCTTCTCCGCATGCATAGTCGCCGTCAAGGTAATGGGCGCCAGTCAAAACGCCCAATGGGTCAGTTTTCACGAGTTTCACTCCTTCTTATCCGCTGCGGCGGATTCTTCATGATTTGGCCCGTTTGCCTCTACACTCACGTCAACGCTGAAGATGGCAAACTCGGGGCAGATCATTTCGCAAAGATTACAGTTTACACATTCCCCGATTTTGACCACCACGGGTGGATGGTAGCCTTTGGCGTTGAATTCATCGGACATCTCAAGCACGTCCTTCGGGCAGTACTCAACGCAAAAGGCACATCCTTTGCAGCGGTCAACGATGATTTTGACTTCACCACGGGGAATCTCGATCTTGTCGAGATCTAACGGTTTCCGCCAGTATTTCATAGCCTCAATCGGAATACGGCTCGTAGATATGTGGACTGGTCGTGCCCTTCTTTGGGCCGTATCCCGTCTCCTTCTATTCAGTTAAAAGCCTGTAGAGGAACTTTCACCAATACTGCGTGGTGACCTCTTTCCATTAGGCTGTCCTCTCTCCATTAAAAAAACCCAGTCAATAACCTGACGTGGGTATTACGTCAGCAAGCCTCCCGCTT
>CBDVBS010000061.1:0-12215 GCA_965372275.1 uncultured bacterium
GCAGGAGGGGTTTCCACGCACTATCCGGATATTGGCCATAACGGTCGAAGAAGTCCCACGGCTCCAGGGAGGAGACAAACCCGAAATATGCCCCGGTACCCTCGGCGAATTTATAAGCCCCTTCCTCGCGGAGTGTCTCTGCGGCTTCAACCGTTTGGGGAACAGTAACGGCGCCGAAATCGACGTCCCACTGCAAAATCTCCCCGCCCGATTCCGTTTCTTCCGATGATTCCTGGGCTGATAGCCCGGACGGGGCAAAGCACAGCAATAAGAGGGCTATTGCCGAAAATATCACGAGAATCCTGTTTCTCTGCATAAACATCATATCCAATGTATAGAGAATTATATCATGGTAAGGTGCAATAAGTGACCGGGCATTAAGACGCATAAACCATCAAAAAGGGTTTGTTGAAAGGATATTTTTACACAGGTGACTTGGGACGGGTCTTAATGGTGCATTCTTATGCCTCTGCTTGGCCTGTTAAACACTACAACATTGTTTCATCAACTCCTGACAATATAATCAATCTGGTAGCCCCGGGTTGACCGCATCCTTTCCATTATTGATAAATTGCGGCCTACCCGACGTAGAAAGCCCATTTATTTCATGGATAAGGATGGCTTCAACCCCGGGCTACCAGATATAAGTATTAGGATTTATTTCCTGGCATCAGAATGCCCGGTTACATGTATGAAGACACTAAATGGTTACGGTTTTGAACCTATACGTATGATTTGGAATCGAAATGGTGGGGGCCTGAAATCTAAGCCCCGGGATTGGTGATGGGCATCCCTTGACACGTCAACGGGTGCGGGGTATAATTAGCCTGAATGGGGCTGTATAAGCCTGATTTGTATCCCACCTGAAGTACCTTTGTATTCCCCCAAGATGAAAAACTATCGTAAAATATCACTGTTTCGAGCTTTTTATAGCGGATTTCATTTCATGGAAACAATAATTCGATTATAATTATAAGGTTAGAGTTACTAAGGATGTGATCTTATGTTCCGGAAACCGTCTAAAGGTTTTACATTGGTTGAAATGCTGGTGGTGATCACAATCATCGGCATCCTCGCCGCAATGGCAATACCGAACTTCCTCAAGGCAAAGAACAAAGCCAAGGAGGCGGAGGCCAGGAATAACCTTAGCATCATACGTGATTCAGTCGAACGCTATCATACCGACATGGGACAGTACCCGACGTATCTTGCCGGGGGCAACAGAACAGCCTGGCTGGTCTTTCAGGATAATATCGACACGATTGATCCAGCCTACGCCCAGCTCAAGGATCCCCTGATCGATAAAGGATATATCGAATCGTATCCGCATAATCCCTTTATGGATGAGGATTTCGGCCGGCATATGCAGGTTATAACAAACTTCGAGATAACAGGCCAGCCTATGGGTGACCCGCGTTTCGGCGACCAGGGATGGCTTATGGCGAATGTCATGGACGACCCGAGGTTCTGGGACGACACCCGTACTCCCGGCGAACCGTGGCTTCAGTTCTCACATTCCCGGGGAGCACCGAATGGGCAGTATGTTATGTATGCGAAGGGCGGAGTCGGGCTTTCCGGACAGGTAATACAGGATCACTGGCCCGGCCAGTTTTTCTACAGGTCCATAGGCGAAATTGACTTGCAGCAGGTCAGGGTGCCTGAAGGTCCCGCGTTTATTTGGGACTTCCGTATCGGACGTTACAATGACTACATCATGGGAGTTTACGGAGCCCCGGAGACGAAGGGTATTGATATAATTCGTCTTACCGGTACCGGGAATTATTACAACAACCCCGATGATAACTTCAACTACGATGTCGCACTTGCCTATCCCGAAGTTATGGGCGGCGGTGGTTTTGACCTTCAGCCAATGCCGATGTTCCCCTACAAGGGTATAAACGGCAAAATGAATTATGGCGCACCGGACGGATATCCTGATGGGATCATCCTCGCATTCAGCGCGGGCGGTTGGAAACTCCAGCCATAGTTAGAAGATAGAACCGAAAACACAACCCCCTGTTACGGGGGGTTTTTTTGTACGCAATGTACTCTCAGCCAATGAAATTGGTCGGGTCCGGGTGCCGCCTACAAACGAGTCTTCGAAGTTTGTAGGTGATCAATATGAAGAAAAAGAATCAAGGCAAATCTTACACGGCCCCTCCTCCCCCACCAACCAATCCCCTCCTGACCGGATTCGCGTGAATGCAATCAATCTGCTTTCGTATTTCCTTTATGTCATAGTCGTTGTGATCGTATCCACCGCCATCCTGCCGGAAACGGTATTTATGAAAACCGGATCGCATGGGTTTGATGTTAACATAGTCACCTACAAACTTCGAAGACTCGTTTGTAGGCGCCACCCGGACTTGCTTGCGGCACCAAGCTTGAACATGAATATTTATGCAGCATTGGGGTTTTGTATGCGGCACCCACCCGATGAAAAGAACACTTGCCCGGCGGAATTGGTCTATCCAAGTTGAATAGCGGGGCGGAGGATAATATAATTCACACATCGGTGGAGGTGCCTATGAACAGCAAAAAATACGCGCAAGGATTTCCGACAACCTTTCTCCTTATCTTTGCCCTGGCGATACTTCTCTGCCCGGGCACCAACGTATCGGCATCCGACGACGCGGTATCGTTTCTGATAGAAGAGGAGGAGCCGAATTACCTGTCCGACCTGGAAGCTCATGTTTACACCAGCAAGGGTAAATTTGTCATAACCTTCCTTCCCGATATCGCACCGCTGCATGTGCTGAATTTCATCGCCCTTGCCGAAGCGGATTTCTTTGACGGTCTGACATTCCACCGCTATGTCGAAGGCTTCGTAGTGCAGGGGGGCGACCCGCTGGGTACCGGCACCGGGGGACCGGGATTCAACATCCCCGCCGAGATTTATGATGCCCCGCTTCACGTGAAGGGCGCCGTGGGGATGGCGCGTACATCCGACGAAGTTAATCCCGATCGGGTATCGTCGGGAAGCCAGTTTTATGTATGCCTCGAGGATGTCCATCGCCTCGATGGAAAATACACCGTATGGGCCAATGTCACCGACGGGATGGATGTCGTGATGGAACTCCGCGAGGGTGATATAATCGAGAATGTCGGTATCAGAAAATCACGAGACGATTTCGAAGCGAAAATAGAAGCATTGAAAGAGGAGTTGGCGTCAATGGATATGGAAACAGAATTGCAGTACAACGAACTGATGGCAGTCGTTCAGACGAACAAGGGTACGTTCAAAATAGGATTCTTTCATGATACGGCTCCCAAGCATGTCGAGAATTTCATCAAGCTTGTGCGTGAGGAATTCTATAACGGTTTGACATTCCACCGCTATGTCGCAGGCTTTGTCATCCAGGGTGGTGACCCTGACGGTACAGGTTCAGGTGGTCCGGGATACACCATACCCGCCGAGATCAGCCCGAAGCACAATCATGTGAAGGGTGCCGTCGCTATGGCGAGACTTGGCGATGCTCAAAACCCCGAGAAACGTTCCAGCGGAAGCCAGTATTACATCTGCCTCGAACCGGCGTCGAACCTCAACGGAGGATATTCCGTATGGGGGGAAGTCATCGAAGGGATGGAAATAGTGATGGAACTTCGTGAAGGCGATATAATGGAGAAGATTGAAATCCTACCCATTTCCGAGTCGAGCGGACAGGATGAATAGATTATTGTTGCTTACAGTCAATTCAGGAGGAACTATGATTGCGCGAATACTTGTTGGATTACTGATGATCACTTGTTTCATCACGCTTTTAACCAGTGGATGTACCCGGGGCGAAAAGACGAAACCGGAGGGGAAATCACTTGATGAGATAACGGCAAAATTATTTGCACCCGGAGCTGAGATCGATAAGAAACTCTCGGAGTCGGTTCAGTCGAAAGGTCCTGGGACACTTCAACACACTTCAGGGGAAGATAATACGCCGGAACCGTTCGAGGGTGCTTCCGATATTGCAGGATATCTAATTCCGAATGTTACATCCGAGGCTTTTGTGGTTTCCGACACGGACCCCTTAACGGGCAAAGCTTGGGGGGATTTGAGAGGGTTCATTCATACCACCAAGGGCCCGATCATTATTAAATTCTACCACGACGCCGCACCGCGTCACGTGGAGAACTTCGTGTTCCTTGCGCGCGCGGAGTACTATAACGGCATGACATTCCACCGCTACGAACCCGGCTTTGTTATCCAGGGAGGTGACCCGGACGGTACGGGTGCGGGTGGTCCCGGATATAAAGTTCTCGCGGAGATATCCCTCAAACACGCTAAAGGAGCGGTTGCCGCGGCAAGGCAGGGGGATCAGGGCAATCCCGAAAGACGTTCCAGCGGAAGCCAGTACTATATTTGCCTTGATGAGCTTACCCAGCTTGACGGGCAGTACACCGTGTGGGGACAGGTGACTGAAGGGATGGACATCGTCATGGAACTGCGCAAAGATGATGTGATGGAGAGAATCGAAATCAAGTAGCGTTATGCAAACTGACGACACGTTAATAATGGAGGAACTATGCACGCGCGATTTACTGTTGGAATACTTCTGATACTCTGCATGGGTTTATTGATAAGCTTGGGGTGCAATCCCCCGGCTGAAAAACCGGCGGACACAACCAAGGGCTCATCAACATCTGATATCCAACCCGCGGATGACGAACAACCGGTGAAGGCTGCGGGTTACCCCGATCCGAAAGCGTCAGAGGATTCATTCGAACCATCAGGGACCGATCCCTTGACCGGGGCGGGTTGGGAGAACCTGGTCGGGGTCGTCGAAACGAATAAGGGCAGAATAAAGATCAAGTTCTTCCACGATGCAGCGCCGCGTCACATTGAGAATTTCGTTTATCTTGCCCGGGATGGGTTTTACGACGGGTTGATGTTCCATCGCTATGAGCCCGGATTCGTTATCCAGGGAGGAGACCCGAGCGGTACGGGGCAAGGTGGCCCGGGGTATAAAATACCAGCCGAGATTAACAGCGAACATGGCCATGTCAAGGGAGCAATTGCCGCCGCGAGACAGGGAGATGATGTCAACCCCGAAAAACGTTCCAGCGGAAGCCAATGGTATATATGCCTTGAAACCGCCGTACATCTTGACGGAAACTACACGGTTTGGGGCAAAGTTATAGAGGGGATGGATGTCGTGATGAAACTGCGTAAGGGTGATGTAATGAAATCCATCATCGTACGCGAGAAGCAGTAACCGTCGTCCCCAGGGACGTCTGTTTGGGAGTTTTGATGGATGATGCGCGAAATACACGCCTGCTCGGTGAGATTGCCTCGTACGTAAGGCATCATTCCGAGGATATCATCTCGGGATGGGATGACCTCATTCGCCCGATTATAGGTGACCGTTTCGAGGATGATGATTCCCACACACGCGGCATTGCCGTGCTGGAAATGTTCGCGGACCTGCTCGAAGGCAATCCCTTTGAATCCTATTCCAACTATGTGCGGCGTCTTCTCATCGACTTGATCTCAGCGGGATTCGGACCGTCCTGGATTATCGACACACGCGATCTCTTCGTGGAATATCTTGCGGATATAATCCCTCGCACCTCGCTTACTGGAGAGATGGATAAAGAGAATGTCACCGTTGAATACAGGCGCGCGCTGATGGAATTCGTCGAAGGCCCGGTCGGGTACCAGGCCGTGAGGGACCTGGCACTCGTGTCAGAGTCGCAGATTGCCGAAGCCGCCGAGAAGAGTGATGCCTCGATGATGGAAAGGGAATTGCTCCTGAAGGTTTCAAGCATCCTGCATTCGGCGTTATCAAGGCGCGATATATTCGCCGATCTCCTGCCGATGCTGACCGAGCTTATTCCCGCTGCACAGGCTGCCGTGGTGTTTCATTTCGATGAGGCCGGGAAGCTTCGCCTGGATAAAGTACATAACCTTGATGATTTCAAGGCGGCGAAATCCGAGATCGATCTGGATGATTCAATATATCACGACATACTCATGCACGGCGAGGAACGCATCCTCGACCGAAGCCGCATCTCGAAAAGCGTCGATTTCATCTTTCGGCGGGCTTCGAGTGTGGGCGAAAAAGTTATCAGGGTCCCGCCTTTATCGGTTGCCGTGGCGCCGATCCATGCGGAGAAAACCTGCATTGGCGGCCTGGCGTTCTTCAACTACAAGCGCGAAGGAAGTTTCACCTCCTCCGACCTGTCCCTGCTGACGGTTGTCACGAAGCAGCTTACACTGGCGCTGGAACGCGTCCTTTATTCGGAACGTGCCCAACGTCAGCACCGCAGGATTCGAACGGTACTTGAGATCGCCGAATCCCTCAAATCCGGCCAGACGCCAAGGGAAGTAGCCGAGATAATCCTCGGCGTTGTGCGGAAAGCGGTCGATTTTACGCGCGGTGCTGTTTATCACATCGACGAGGACGGCAATACCATTCCGACCGGCACCATCGACATCGAAGCCCCATTGGATGTCGGGCAGATAGACGTCCCGGATAAACCGGAACAGCTATTCGTGGTTGCGCTTCAGCGTAAGGAAATAGTTCACATTGAGGACATATCATCGCCCGGACCATTTGCCGGGATCAAATACCCGTCGCCGGTGGAGGGCGTGAATGAAGGTTCGCTGCTTGTCGCGCCGCTTTCCATAGAGGAGGACCCGGTTGGCTTGCTGTTGATGTATCACCACGACGCCCATGCGTTTGATGATGAGGAAATCGATTTTCTGAAGGTCATATGCCAGCAGTCTGCCCATTTCCTCGGCCGTTCTCTCGAATACGACAGGTATGTCAAGAACAAAATCGTCATCGATGAAGAACGCGCACTCTCCCAGCGTATGCAGCAAAGCCTTTCGCCGAAGTCTTTCCGCGAAGGTCCGTGGGAAGTGCAGGTATCGTTGCTGCAGGGGCGCGAACTCGCGGGTGATTTCACCATTGTCAAACCGTACAGGCGCGGCTTTGTGGCGGCCCTCGGAGATGTCAGCGGCAGGGGACAGCCCGCCGGGATGATAATGATGCGGGCATTCGGCATCATCAATGAAACCGTGCAGTCCCGCGATGATCCCGGGGAAGTGCTTACCGAGGTTAACGACATCCTCTACCGCCAGTTTGAAGGAACGACGAAGGAATTCACACCTCACTGCTATGTTACATGCGCTCTTCTTGCAGCCGGTACAAAGGGTGAAGTGAAGTTGGCAAGCGCGGGTATGCCTCCGGCCTATCTCTACCGCCATGGCACCGGGGATGTTTTCGAGCTTGCCGAAAGGGGTGTCCCGCTCGGCATCAACGCCGACTATTCATACACGACCGAGCATCTTGGCCTGGGTCCGGGTGACAAACTGCTGCTCTGTTCCAGCGGCCTGGTTACCGGGAGCGAATTAGGCGGTGGATTCTTCGGTATTAAGGAACTCAGGGAACTGTTCGCGAAGTCCGCGCATTACCCGGCAAGAGTGATACTCGATCTTATCGAGGGTGCGCTGCCCGGAATCGACGAGTCGTTCGAGGATGACGACAGGGCCGTGATGATCGTCGCTCTCGGTGATCCGAAGAGGAAACGCCTGAGTTTCAAGGGGGATGATGACGAGCGTGAAATCGCCTGCGAAACCGCCCTCAGGACGCTTAAGCGACGCACAAGGAACCGCGATATCCTCTTCCCGGTAAGGCTTGCGCTGCATGAGATCGTGAAAAATGCCGTCGAGCATGGGAACAAGGGGGATATGTCGCTTGATGTTCATCTTTCCTATCTCGTCGGCGACGGTTTCATACATATGGCGGTACGTGACTCGGGCACCGGTTTCGACCCGAAATTGCTAACGAGGGGCATCGGCTCGGCCGCGATCCTCAAGGATAAGGGCAGGGGATTCATGATGGTAAAAAAACTGATGGACAGGGTGTGGTACGATTCCGCCACGGGCGAAATCAACCTCTTCACCCGTTTCATAGAACCGGAGGCTTAGGCGTTGGAAAAAACGAAGCGCAAAATCGGCATCATAATAAATGAAAAAGCACTCCGCGATTTGGCCACGATGAACCTGAAACTCGACGGGTTCGATGTGACTGTATTCAAAAGAGGCAAAGGGCTTATCAAGCATGTACAGAAAGTAGAACCGGATGCCGTTCTCCTCACTCCCGACCCCGAGGCCGAAGGTGATGTCGATCCTGACCTGATGCGGCTATCCGTTGAGGAATCCACCTCCGATATCCCGGTGATCCTGTTCGTGTCCGACCCGGCCGATGCATTACCCGGGTTCGATTTCATCCCATACGACAAGCAAAACATCCCGCATCCGTTCGACCCGCGTCTCCTTGCCGACAAGGTGTTGGAAGCCTGCGACGCCACTTCCGAGGATGCTCCACTCGATGTGCATCATCCCCTGACCGGCCTCCCGGGAGCCGATTGGATTGACAGGGAAATATCAGAGAGGCTTCGTTCAGGTGAAAAATTCAGCATGATCTTCATCGACCTCGATAACTTCCAGGCCTACAACCGCCGCTATTCCTACCAGAAAGGCGATGAAGTCATCAAGTCAACGGCGAATCTGCTGACCGAGGTTCTTGATGCGCATCCCCATCCGCGCAATTTCCTCGGTCACAGGGGCAGCGACGATTTTGTCATCCTCATCACCGACAGGTTCGCTGACGCCATCGGCGAGAAGATTGTCGAGGGTTTCGATGAAATGATCGGCGGTTTCTACGAAGTGCAGGACCTCGCCCGTGGTTACGTTGTCGTTACCGACCGAAACAGGAGCGAGATCAAGGTGCCGATAACGACGATCTCGGCGGTCATTATTTCTTCCGCAAAGCGTAAACTCGAACACCCGGTGCAGGTCTATGAAATCGCGGATGAGTTGTTGGAGTATGCTAAATCACGAGGCATCCAGCAGTCATATGTCATAAGCGAGCGCCAATCCGGGATCTGAGAAGCCTTCCTTTCACCCGTATGCCCGTGATTTGTGAAAAGTTGTCAACAAAGCCCAACCTTCAGGGTAACATCGAATAGATTAAAGGATATTAATAATGATGATTGGGTGGGGATTACATCGATTCCTTCCGGAATCAGTGTTGCCGATGATCAGGATGTTACAGGTCAAAAATACGTTCTCGGGTTGAAGCAGGTTGGAACAGAGAATCAGAAAAGCATATCCTTATTTAGTCACTTTCTTAGCGGTGGCGATTCTCGGCATACTTCTCGTATTCGGGGACGTACACTGGCAGCCGCTTTCGAAAACAATCCTGCTGCTGATCACATTCCTGATGGCCTCGATAATCGCCTACTCGCTTGAGGTGAAGCTGCCCTTCGCCGACATAACCCAGGGATTCGCGGTGAGCTTCGTGGCCATTGTTGTCCTTGGTCCCGTGCAGGCGGCTCTTATCGCCGGACTGGGGATGGCGTTCTGTGCCGCGGCGATACTCCGTAAAGAGTTGCGACGCGTGTTGATCAACGCCTCGGTACAGGCTCTCGCCTGCCTTGCCGCCGGCTATTCATACTACGCTCTCGGCGGGTTCGGCGGCAGCGGTCTCGCGGAAGGCATCGCGACTTTCCACGAAGCCCCGATCTACCACACCGCCCGGTTTTCGATTCCCGTGCTTCTGACAGGCGTGGTTAATACCGGCGTAAATACCGGCTTGCTCGTACCGGTACTGCTGCTTGAGAAACGAATCGATGTCCGCAACCTGCTGCAACTCACATTCTGGGACGCCATCGCCACGATCATGTTCCTCCCCCTCGTATTCGTGGTGTTTGTGGTTTACGGCGGCGTCGAGCTGGGTAATATCCTCTTCACGCTTGTAGTACTGCTCGGTATGTGGCTTGTGCTGAAGAAGATCATGGAGGTCAATATAGCCCGCCAGATGTTGGTCCTGAACCTTTCCCAGCTCAAGACTATCCATGAGATATCCAAGGCGATTAATACAAGTCTCGATACGACCACCATCCTTGAGATAATCGCCATCAACGGGACGCCGTTCCTTGGTGTCGAGGCGTCCGCTGTTCGTATCTTCGACGACCCGCCCCACCGGGGCACATCGTATGACCTGGCCCCGGACAAGCGTTGGGATGAATTCTTCGCATCGAACTCCTTCAGCTTGATAAACCAACATATCAAGAAATATCCTGAAAAAATAATCGTCCCGAAATTGAGCATAGAAAATATCGGACAGTGGTTCACGCAGGAACTCCACGATAAATATGGCGTTCAGTCTTTCGTCGCCGCGCCGGTACTCGAGGGAATGCGGTGTATTGGCGCCATCCTGTTCCTGAGCAGGCAGCCCTGCGGATATACTCCCGGCCAGGTCGAGTTCATGGAATTCTTAGCCAATGAGACCGCCGTTGCGATCAAGAACGCAAGGCTGTACGAGGCGATGCACCGTACGCATCAGAGACAACTTGAAGAGATACGAATCGCGGAGCGCGTTCAGCTCGGCAGCCTTCCGAAACGTTTCGACGCCAAGGACCTGGTCATCACGGGAGGTATCCGTCCCGCGAGGGAATTGTCCGGTGATTTCTTTGACGTAATTGAAACGAAGCAGCATGAGGTAGCGGTGGTTATCGGTGACGTGAGTGGGAAGGGTATCCCGGCGAGCCTTACAATGATGGCGATTCTCAACTCGGTCAAAGTCCTTGCGCCGAAGGTTTCGTCACCATCCGAAATGATGAACCTGCTCAACGCCTCGCTCTTTGACGAAGCCATAACGATGAGCGATACGCTGCAATACTCAACCGGCTTCTATGCCGTCTTCGACAGGCGCACTCTCGATATGCGCTACTCGATCGCGGGCAGTGAACGTCCATTGTGGTGGCATGCGAAGCAGAAAGTATTGACATTCCTTGAAGGCGAGGGAATCCCGCTGGGTATGTTCGGTGATTTCAAGTACAAGAACGCCAAGATTAAGTTGCAGCAAGGCGATCGTATTATCATGTACACCGACGGCGTGACCGATGCCGTCAATGCCGAGGGCGAACGCTTTTCCATTAACCGCTTCCTGTCGTCGGTTGAGAGACATTGCCTGCGGGATTGCGCGGATATGTCAGCGGTATTATTCGAAGACATCCATTCCTGGATCGGAAAAACACAGCTTGCGGATGATGTGGCTATATACGTGCTGCACGTGCAGGGCAGAATTGAGCTCGAAAAAAGTGTTGAGATTGTCGCCGAGGAGAACCCTGGCGGCAAGGGAACATCGCTCTTTGATTAAACTGCACATTCTTGATATCAACATACTGGATAGAAGGAATCAATGACCCCCGGTTGCATCGTACATATATTGTTGGCATTGCTCGTAGGGTGGCTTGCACAGCGGCTTTTGGGCTACAGGGATATCAACTTCCTCACCACGTTGATCATCGGCCTCACAGGTTCTTACATCGGTAATGCCGTCGCCCGTGCCCTCAAGCTTCCCTATGCGTTCCCCAACGACACGCTCCAGGTATGGGGACAAATATCCATTCCCTACGCGGTCGCGGGATGCGTTCTGCTTATCGTTGTAATAAACCTGGTCACGCGCGGCTCCGTGACCGGTGATGATGAAGAATGAACCACCGCTTGAATATTTTCATCTATTAATATGAGGCCATGAAAAATACAGCATATATAAAACTTGTCCTGTTAGTAGTTGTCATAGGGGTCGTGGCATTCTTCGTCTACAAATATATCAAGAGCCTGCCCACACGTGAGGAACGGGTCGTCATCGAGTTGATGAATACATTCAAGCGCGGGGATTACGACGCATGCGCGCGGTATTGCTTCGAGGGTTCATTCTTCAAGGTTGTGGATCAGTCGAAGGTCATCGATACCGACGGCTCGGAGATCAACTGGAAAAACAACGTTCACACCTGGAGCGAAGCAAGCCTCAAGGACTCGATAGAAACGTATGTCAGGCGTAGTTTGAAGAAAATCGAATTCATCCAGCTCACAACCCAGCACCTCAACGGGGGCGATGAGGTTGTAGTCAGCTTCTATGCCGAAGTGATCGTCGCCGACTATTCAACCGGTGAAATCCTTGCTACGCCGATCCATAACGGCACAATAGAGGGTAAGTGCTTCCTGAAGATAGCGGCGGATGGAGAGAGCAAGGTGGAGCGGTTCGATATTACGCTCGTAAGCTTCGATGGCTTAAACCTGAAGAAATATCTCCGCTGGATGGATTACTAAAACCAATCCTATTATCGAAGTATTTTTCCATCAGCGGGTGCCGCACACTTCAGCCTGACATTTCAGAAAATATTCTTTCTTGATGGCACGGTCT
>CBDVBS010000062.1:0-12195 GCA_965372275.1 uncultured bacterium
CAATATTTGGCGGTTCGACCGGAGAATGTGCAGCTTGTACAGCCAAATGATTCGGGAACCGCGAGCAAGAACGTGGTAACCATATCGAGGATCGATTATCTCGGTCTCGGTATCTTTGCTTTCTTCAACCTCGGGTCGAGGGAATGGTGCGCTTTCCTTCCTCCCGAAAAACCCGTTTATGCAGGTATGCGTTTAGGTTTATTCGTGCCTGAGGATCAATGGTTTTTTATTGATGATAATGGCGATGTTCTTCTTGATCTATGATGCCATTACAGGATGGTGTTCGAAATGGCTGCTGGAAAATATTCAGACCAGGGAAATTATGATGAAAACGATGATGTACTGCGTGAATTCAAGCAATTCCTGCGGATGAAGGGATTGAGAGTCACGCCGGAACGCCTGCGCATATGCCGCGAGGTTTATGCCACGACAATTCACTTCGATGCTGAAGAACTCATACACCGAATAATGGCATCCGGTTCTCCGGTAAGCAGGGCTACAGTTTACAGGACCCTCGATGTCCTTGAAGAATGCAGTCTTGTAAAAAAGATAAGGCAGACCGATACACGTCACCACTACGAAAAAACACTCGGCACCGAACATCACGACCATCTTTTCTGTGAGACATGCGGCAAGGTTATCGAATTCAGGGATGAGGAGATTGAGAGGCTTCAGGAAGAAGTCTGCCTCAAATTCGGGTTCCAGCCGAGACGTCATACACACCAGATATATGGATTGTGCAAGGAATGTCTTGCCGCCAAAACCAAGGATGATGAATCAAAACCGGAGTAGGGAAACGAATTTCGCCATAATATGACTTCACCATACATGGCAAGTCTTGCGTAGGGGTGACCCGGAGGGTCACCCTCCGATGCAGGATTCTTTGGCTGGAGGGCGAGCCTCCGGCTCGCCCCTACAAGATGTTTATAGCACATGACATGACTTCAAACCCGACTGTTTTCAACCAGCCAAATAAAAAAGAAACAAGGGTGCAACCCTGAAGGAAAATGGCGGAAGTCGAGAGGGAAACGAATCCGTACTAAACCTTCCTCGCATGTTTGCGCGCCATACTCAATCGCTTGATACGTTTCTGAAGAGGCGGGAATGGCCTGAAAAGGGTGTAATAAATGTTCGAGCATCTGGGCGGCGCCACGAAAAGAGGAACCAACGCGAGGTCGGTATCCACGATAAAACTCGAAAGGTTCTTCTCAATCTCGATAAAGGTAACCCCGAGATAACCCTGGTCGCCTGTCATGTCCGTGGTATGTGAATCAATGATGTTAATCTCTTCTTTGATGCCCGCCATGTGCACGATTAAAGCGGCCAACGGCGCGAATGGCAGCAGGAAGATGAGGTTCATTATGTTGTACCGAGAACCGGAGCCAAGCGATATGAAATCCCATATCTTTGCGGGGAACATCATCATATATGCCAAGGCGCTTCCCACTGTCCTGTTCTTAAGATGACCGTGCTTTTCCGCGGTTATTGCCCATGCAATCGCGGCGGATATATATTCCGGCCTGGCCAAGTCGAGGAATCCCCGTGTAAAGACAATATTTAGGTTATCCAGCGAAGAACCGAATATGTAGAAATTCGGGAGCATCTCTGGAGTTGAATATATATCCGGAATGGGCACCCGGTACTTCCGGGCATACTTGTTTACCGTTTCAAGCAGTTCGGGGTACCTGCCGCCCTGGATCTTCGAAGCACGAGCAACTTTGAGGAGAATTCTCACCTTAAACCTGACAGCGATAGTCGCTAAGATGATCCCGATCACAAGCCCGATACCCATACCGTAAAGGCTCGGGAGCATACTGTATCCCGATCCCTTAACAAATATCCCTCCTATCCCGGTTCCCCATAAAAGAAGAATCCAGAACAGGATAAATAACATTATAAGGCTGGATGTTTTGTTTCTCATCGGTCTATCCGTAACACTGCCTGTTATACTTCGGCCTTCACTTCATATATTGTAGATGCGCTGTGCACCATAATAAATATCCGCGATTAATTCGGACAATAATAAATTTGATGCTTCTCAGCGCGAACTGATGCGAACACGTTAGCTCATCCTTTAGCAATCAGGGAATTCAACCTTGATGAACCGCGATAAATCGGATGACAGATCGATCGACCTCGGTTTAGGCAATGATTTTCTTGATGGATTGAAATAGACCTCCAGCCGTGGGGAAACGATGTTTCCCATGTTCTGTGACGTAACGATGCCGATCTCGCCTGTATTAAGTTCGACAACACTGCCGTCGGGATAGGCTCCGCTCAACGACAGGAATTCGTGGGTAAGCCGGGGATCGAAATGCGCACCGGAATCGGAGATGATCCGGTTCAACGCCTGGTGGCCGGTGAGCCTCTTTGCATATATCCTGTCATTGGTCATGGCGTCGAAAGCATCGATGATCGCCATCATACGTCCGCCCTGTGATATCGTTTCGCGCCCCAATTTCATGGGATATCCCTTGCCGTCAAAACGCTCGTGATGATGGAGCACAACCCGGCAGGCCTCGTCGGTTATTTCCAGACCTTTCATAACGATCTTCAGCCCCAGCAGGGGATGATCTTTTATCTGGGTGAATTCATTATCCGTAAGGTTGCCGGGTTTCTCAACGATGGCATTATCAACCTGTACTTTGCCGATATCATGCAGGAACGCACCGACGGCTAATTTTCTCGCCGTAACATCCTCGATGCCTATTTTCGATGCAAGCGCAAGCATGTTGATCATAACATTGACGGAATGCTTCATGAGATAATCAGCGGGGTTCCCGCGTTTTGGCGGATTCAGGATGAGGAATGGGTTCTTGCATATATCGGACTGGACATGTCGTGAGAGGTCCTCAATAGCGCCATAATCGACAGGCTTGCCATATCCGGCTTCCGTCAAGGTTTCACTCGCGAGTGATAGTGCTTCCTTGTGTGACGATTCACTTAGAGGTTTGGGTAATTCCATGGAATTGCGAATCCACTCCATGCTCTTGAAGGCGGCTAATCTGTCCAGGCCCCGGGATTGCCTGTCAATATCGAGGAAGTCGTCACGGCTGACGAAAAGCCCTTTAACCGGCTTCATCTTCAGGCCCGTGATAAGTTCCTGTGAAATAGATGTATCCTGGGGGATTGCAATATCCCCATCGGTATCGTACAAGTCGCATTTAGTTCGGGCACCTAAACTGAGCTGGTCAAGACCCACTAAGAAGCGCATATGATCCACAATTATAAAAGACCCTTTCCGCTAATATAAAATCCACCTGATACTGAATATCAAGCTTAAGGATACTTAAACAAACGCTATAAGATAACCTCTTCTATATATTAAATATCAAGATATTTCTGATTTCTTGTACATCAAAATGTGAATTTCGTCCTTGAATTGCGGTACGCTAACCATTATATTTTGGAACTGTTGCGTTTAGCATTAAAAATAAACTTGATACTACTTCTTTCCATGGTGTTCACGGTTAACGCCTCAGGTGGAATCTTGATGTCCGAGTACGAAAGTGATTTCAATCTCGAGGGCATGATCTTCTCATCCAAGGTTGCGATTGCGGACTTCGATAACGATGGGATTGATGACATCATCCTTTCCGATGACTATGGCTCATTTCACGTTTTCGCGCTTCACGATGGTGAATTTGTGGAGCTCTGGATCAGCGATCCCCTTGATCCTGATTATGGCGCCATCAGATGGTTGGGTGCAGTTGAAGGGGATGATGACAGGGAATGCAGGATATATCTTCTTGATACATATAACATACTTCACAGGTTCAACTACGAGGGGTATATATTCCGTGAGACGGAACAATGGCAGATTCAGACTGAAGGGAACTTCATCGACGCGGCGGTGATTCATCAGGTTGAGAATGAAAGCGACGAATTCCTGCTCTTGGCGATGCTCCCGGGTCAGAAATTCATTGTTGAGACATATGATCTTTCAGGGGAACAAGCTGAGACAACGCATGGCGTCGGCGTGACCGCACCGCTGATGTCGCTGCCGGGTTTCGCGGCATGGGGTAGCGGTTTAGGTATGGCATTGATGACAATTCGGGAATCAACTACGCCCGAAGGGGAACCTGAGGAATCATACCTGCTGAAGATGGTTACCAAGGATGATGAAACCCTCGAAATAATTCAGCTCAAGGAATACAACCCACTTGAGGAGGCGATCACCGAAGTCGCCATCGATGAAGACGGCAATATACTGGCAATCGGATTCAGCCTCGCGGAGGAAACAGGATTCCTCGATTTCCGCATATGGCGCGAGGGTGACGATAAAATTGCAATGCCGGGTAACTCTACTGAATTCGTGGCGCATCGTGATATAGTAACAGGTGACATAGACGGCGATGGGCTGCTTGAATTTGTCACATTGGGTATCGATGGGCTCGTGCGTATTCTAAGCGAGGAAAAACTGAGCTATATCGTTGATAGACAGGATTTCAATCCACCGCTTCCCGGAATCATTGATCATGGGGAAATATACCAGGATCGCGGTTTCCTGGAAGCGATCGGGATTGACATCATCGAGATGAGTGGGAAAATAACCTTCCGGTCAGGCAGTATGACTATCTCCTTCATCAAAGATGAGGACACATGGGTGCCTGAAACGGGCGATAGTCCTCCTGTAATAATACTCACTGACCCGTATGGAAACACGAGATATCCATTGAGCCGGATATGTATTGATTTAGGTTATGCATTCAGGTACAGGTCGGATACCGGAGTAGTGGAGGTTTTCTCGTAGCAGAAAAGGGTACAACATTTCCGAAATGGACCATCATATGGATCGTGGTCTTCATCACCCTGTGGCTGGTGACCAGGCTATGTCCTGGTTTGAAAGATATTTCACTTGTATCCCTGATTTCATTGGGCGTATTATCACGGGGGGTATGCCTGTTCCTGCTTCTGCCTGCATTGAAAGAGATATCCGATATGCATTTCAATTCCCGCGCTCTTTTGGTTTTCGCCGGATTAGCTTTAGTTATCTTCTTAGTAACTGCAGTTATGTCGAGGGCTGGGTTTGACAGGTACGAGGGTATATTGGCTTATAACACGTTTGCCCTTCTCATTACCGCGTCCTGCCTGGGACTCTGGTTATCGTCGGAGATTCAGAAAGCAGGACACCTGCTTCCGTTGTGCATCATCGCCGCGGGCGTTGACTACCTTTCGGTGGCGCGGGGACCGTCATCCGCGGTGCTGGATCAGCTTGAACAGCACGCCCAGATGGTAAGCGCGGGAATTCCGCATCATCCGCCATTGGTGTCCTACCTGATACTCCGATATCCCCAACTCGGCTCAGGCCTGGATATGATGATAGGTGTGGGTGACCTGGCATTTTTCGGGCTCCTCGTAGGTGCTGTGGTAAAATTCGGCTTACCCCGAATAAATATACCGTTGCTGGCATTCTGGGGATTCCTGGCGTCCCTTTTCAGTATAGCTCTTTATTTCTCCCACGGTATATCCGGGATTCCGGCTTTGCCCTTTATAGGAATTGGATTTATAATAATCAATGTTAGAAAGATGAAACTGGACAGGACTGAGTGGCTGATAACTCTCTCTTTCGTAATCGCAATTATAATAACCGGGATTGCACTTGGGGTATGGGTTAGATAAATCCGGAAACGACACACCGATGTTGTTTTAAGGTGGTATAAATGTCATTCAATTCAACCTTAAGAAGAGGCGATATTCTCGATTCGAAGGAGATGTTCGATTTCGACCCGAGCGGGATGATGCGGGAAGTCGATGACTGGGACAAGCAACTCGAAGAAGCAATGTCCTTTTTCGATGAGGGAATCAACCTGGATTTCGATCTCGAAGAAGATATCGACAATATCGTTGTGAACGGTATGGGCGGCAGCGCGATTACCGCCGATATCGCGTGGTTGGCGTTGAGGAACATAGTCGATAAGCCTTTTACCGTTGTGCGGGATTACGTCCTCCCTTCATACGTCGGTCCGAGGACACTGACCATTTCCATCAGTTACTCCGGTAATACGGAGGAAACCCTGTGGGGATACATGCAGGCCATCAACCACGGAGCCAAAACCGTGGCCATATCCTCGGGTGGTGCGCTGAAAAGTATTGCCGAATGGCGCGGACTGCCCTTCATCCAGGTCAAGGAAGGCTGCCTGGCCCCAAGAGCCGCGCTTGCATTCCTGCTGTGCTCATTCCTGAAACCATTCGCCTACGGCAATCCAAACATTATGGGAGCTCTTCAAAGTGACCTGAATGAAACACTGCTGGAGCTGAAACGCGGAAAGAGGAAATTCAGCTTCTTCCTCGAAAAGGAAAAGAATTTGGCCAAGCGGGTGGCCCTGTCATTCGCCGATAATATCCCGGTAATATTTGCCGAGAGTGATTTCACCTATCCGATAGCAAAACGCTGGCAGGCCCAGATGAATGAGAACGGCAAAGCAGTATGTCATGTCTCGGCCTTCCCGGAATTGAACCATAACGAGATCGTGGCGTTCGCCGGTGGATGGGAATGGTCGAACCGTGTCAGTCTCGTGTGCCTCAAGGATCGTGATGAACATCCGCGCAATGCCCTTCGCGGTGAGCTTACCAACGAGATGATCTCCAACAAGGTCAGGGATTTCTTCCTCATCCGGTCAACCGGAGACAAACCACTCTCCAGGGCGTTGAGCCTCGTGCAGATGGGGGATTATGTGAGCGTCTATCTCGCCCTGATAAGACATATTGACCCATCCAATATAGATCCCATATTGGATCTGAAAAACAAGCTTGCATTATTGAAATGAGGGTCCCGAAAAGAACAGTAGTCCCAAAAAAATCTTTTTTCACCCGGGATACTATAAAAGTCGCCCGTGATTTGCTCGGGCATTTTTTGTATGTCGAGATGAATGGTCAACTTATGGGCGGGCGTATCATCGAGACCGAAGCCTATCTCTTTCGTGGTGATCCCGCCTGCCATGCCGCGAGGGGCATGACCGAACGCAACCGCTCGATGTTCGAACAGGGCGGGATAGCTTATGTCTATGTCATTTATGGAATCCACCACTGCCTTAATTTCGTGACTGGCTCTGAAGGAACCGGTACCGCTGTACTCATCAGGTCTATTGAGGCTATCGTGGGAATCGATGAGATGCGGCATCGCAGGCCGAAAGCAAAACGATTTGAAGATATCGCGAACGGTCCGGGCAAACTCACCATCGCCTTAGGTTTGACCAAAGAGGATGACGGTGCTGATCTTCTGAATGGGCATATTCGAGTATTCCTCGACCCGGAATGGATTAACAGACGACCGAAGATAATCACAACCACGCGTATCGGGATAAAAGCCGGTGCCGGGAAGCAGCTCCGTTACTACATCGCCGATCATCCCTGCGTTTCCAAAATATAAATATCCATCAGGCGGGTGCCGCGCACTTCAGTGTGCGGAAAATAGGGACAGTCACCTATTTTATCCCATATGTACTTTCCCATAGTCAAGTATATTTTCATAAAATAGGTGACTGTCCCCATTTTCCGGCTATCATACATATTTCCGCCAAGTTTAAGTATTATTAAAAGATATTAAGTAGGGGAGTATAATGCTTATCGTAGGATATAACGCGGTGAGTTGTGTTTGCATTGATTGAAGAAGAAAAAAAACAGGATGACGAACTTAGCATCGATGACCGTTTCAGCTTCGAGGCCCTCGACTACTACCGGGTACGCGATGAACTCAGGGATCGACTGCAATCCGACATAAGTATCCCAAAAGTTGATTCCCTTGTACCGTCAACCGATCTGGCTGAAATCATCGGGCACCTGGAGGAAACAGATGACGCGAGACGATTCATTGACCGTGAACGGGCCACCCCGATTCTCGCGCAGATGGATGATATCAGGATAATCTCCACCCGTGCGGCAAAGGGAGCCATGTTAAGCATAGAGGAAATCGTTGCCGTCGGACGAACTATCCGCATTCTGCGTGTCGCGTCGGATGTGATACTCAAAGCGGTACACGATTACCCGCTGCTTGAACAGTTGGCAAACGGCATCGTGCGATTCGCCGAAGTCGAAGATGATATTTCGCGCTGCATACATCCCGAAGGATGGATTCTCGATTCGGCATCATCTGAATTAAGGAAGATAAGAAAATCCCTTGAAGCCGCGCGCACCGCTATCGAAGAGCGGCTTCGAAAGATGCTCGTCAATTACGGGCGTAAGGGTTATCTGCGGGATGACAACTTCACCATGAAGAACGGACGGTATGTGCTTCCGTTCAGAAGTGAATATCTACGGGAAGAGAAAGTCGTCATCCAGTCGGTAAGCGAAACACGTCAGACATTCTTCGTCGAGCCGCTCGATATGGTTGAACGTAACAACAGCCTGCAAAGGCTGCACGGAGAAGAAGCCGCCGAGATCGAGCGAATTCTATATCAGCTCAGTTCCGATATCGGTGACGTCGCCCCTGAGATGAGAGAATCGTTGGGCATCGGCATCGAACTCGATTTCATCTATGCAAAGGGACGTCTTTCTGCTGATTGGTCAGGCGTGACCCCGCAACATGGAGACGAGATACTTATCCGCGCGGTCCGTCATCCATTCCTGCAAGTTGAGCCGATACCCGTGGATATAGCCATCTCCGGACACAAGGGCCTTATTATCACCGGCCCGAACGCCGGGGGAAAAACTGTGGGGCTTAAGTCGATTGGATTAAGCGCCCTGTTAAACCAGTCCGGCCTGCATATCCCATGTGATGACGGTACGATACTCCCGTTGTTCGGATCGGTTCTTGCCGAGATCGGTGACAGGCAGAACATCGACCTCAGCCTGTCATCATTCAGTGCCCACATCGAGTTCCTTAAGGATATGATACATATCATCGAGCGCAGCAGTTATGACAAACCTGCACTCGTACTGCTCGAAGAGATCGGACGTTCCACCGACCCGCAGGACGGCTCGGCATTGGCGTTGGCGGTTATTGAATACCTGATCGAAAAAGGCGCTTATTTTTCCGTCACGACCCATCTTCCCGCCCTGAAGAATCTCGTGATGGAACGTGAGGCTGATTTGACCGCGGCGAGTGTTGAATTCGATATCGACAAAGTGGAACCGTTATACAGATTGAAACTCGACAGCCTCGGGGCATCGTATGCGATACTCATGAGCGAACGTTTCGGCCTTGACAAGAGAATTGTGCGGCGAGCCAAGGAGATCGTAGGGGAGGGGACCGACCTGCTTGAAATTGATATCGCCCTTCTTCAGGCAAAACGTGACAGCCTGAAGGAACAGGTCGAGATGCTCGACGAAGCAACCGCGGCTATTGACGAAGAGCGCACTAAGCTGGTTGCGCTTGGAAAATATGTTATGTCGGATATCCTCAAAGGCGTGGAAGAGGCATATGAGCACGCGCGGGAAGTTGTATCCGGGGCTGAGAAGCAGCGTGCAAGCATTATGAAAAAAACCACCGAAAACGTTGAAGTTGATAAAAGCTACCGGGAACTTGATGATGGACTCAAGAAAATCCGCCGCATGCGCAACCTGCTCCAGATACCGGAGGAAGTCATGACGAAAGCCGGGGAAACATCGCCTGGAAGTGAACCATTACACGTCGGCGACAAAGTCTGGCTCATAGATTTAAAGAAGGAAGGTGAGGTTATCGAAGTGGGACGCAGAGACCAGTTCAAGGTGCTTGTGGAATCCCTGAAGATGACCGTCGAAAAGTCGGGATTGAAAAAGATTATCGAACCGAAAGAGCCTGAGTACAAAAGCAGTACAACAACGCCCCTGGTTGCCCCCGTCCACGGACACATCGACCTTCACGGATATAGGGTGGAGGAGGGTCTGAGAATACTTGATGATTATCTCGACAATGCATACTGTGGAAGCAAGAGAGAAGTCTGCATCGTACACGGCATAGGAACCGGACAATTGCGACGGGGGGTGCGTGAGCATCTCAAGAAACACGAACTCGTTGAGGCTTTCCGCTCAGCGACGCCCAACGAGGGCGGCGCCGGGGCTACAATAGTACGGTTTAAAGATTAGCAATCCGGGTAAGATATGGGGAAAACGACGAAAAAGAAGCTCAGGAAGGGAACAGTTGCAAACGATGATGAAACGCGGATTTCACGTTTCTGTGGATCAGATCTGATCTATGTCCTGCTGATTGCGGGGCTCGTCATCCTATTCTTCCTTCCTGCGACGGTGTTCGGCAAGGTGTTCTTCGCCGGGGATGTAATGAATGTTTACAATCCCTACCAGGCCATCAACGCCGAACAACTCGCGGACGGCAAGATGCCCCTCTGGACGGATCGGTTCTTCTGCGGCTTCCCGCTCTTCGCCGAAAGCCAGGGAGCATTGTTCTACCCGCCGACGAGGTTGGCGTACTTACTCGCGCCGGTGCATCACGCATTCACTCTCGATGCGCTCTTCCATTTCTTCCTTGCCGGATTATTCATGTACATCCTCGCCCGATACCTTGGACAGAGACCGCTCGCGGCATTCCTTGCGGCGAGTGCATTTGCGTTCTCCGGGTTGTTCGCGTCGCTGATAATCAATTTCACGATATTCCGCTCGGCGGTCTGGATACCAATTATCTTCTATTTGACACGACGCGTTCTCCTCGAACGCGGTTTGAAATGGGCTTTGCTTTTATCGCTGTCAATTGTATGCCAGATGATGGGCGGCAGCCTTCAGATAACTGCCATCTCTATCATGCTGATGTTCATTGATGTCGTCTATGTGGTAATAACCTCGCTTGCGAAGAAGGCGTTCATCATCAGCACAATAAGGGTACTCAAGGTCGTGCTCGGAGTCGGACTTGCTGTGGGGCTGTATGCGTTCCAGTTGTGGCCGACCTGGGAACTCACGAATCTCGCCCAACGAGGCGTCGAAGCGAGCTATGACATAGCGGCGTCATACTCATTCCCACCGCAGCATCTCATCGATATCGCGATGCCCAATTACTTCGGCGACCCGAATAAATTCAACCTCATGCCGGGAATACCACCGGCACCGAATTACTTCGGCTACATAGGTGTGATCGCCCTCGGCCTGGCACTTTATGCATTCAGCAGCAAAAAGGCCGGTATATTATGGCCGATTTCAATACTTTTCGTAGTACTCTCACTCGGCCCTGCCGGGAAGCTCTTTAATATCGTCTATTGGGTTGTGCCGTTCTTCGATAAATTCAGGGCACCGGACAGGTTCTTGATAATCTTCGTGTTCGGGGCGGCATTGCTGGCGGGATTCGGGGCAAATAAAATATTAGCGAAGGATGAAGAGGAAGAAGAAAGCCCAAGGCGTACAAAAAAGAACAGGATACGCGACGATGACGAACCGGCTCCAAGGCGTCGTCACCTGCTGATCTTGGCCATACTGCTCCTGATTGCAATCATCGGCATCCTTCCATGGCTTGGTAGTCCGGGGAAAGTTATGTTCGATGGGATTATGAGCGTCACCCTTGCCGGTCCCCTCGGAGTCACGATAGATGACACGAACTTCGCCCAATATGAAGCATGGCGTAACGGTGTGCCGTTGATCATTCTCTATTTCGTCGCGTTCGCCTCGGCAATTCCGTTGTGTAATCTGCTGTTCGGACGTGCCGCGGGTGGGAGGGGATTGGTGCTTCTGTTCCTGATACTGAATTGTTTAGATCTTTTCGCGATGACAAGCGCTAACCATAACTCACGGATGGTGGACGGTAAATTCTTCGCCGAAGATCCAAAATCGGTTCAGTTCGTAAAGAGCGAAAATCCATACGCGAGGGTTTATGCATTCGGCAAATCGAACTATCTGCTGTCCCTTTCTGGAATTTCCCAAAGTATTGGCGAATCGGGTATTACAGACCTGCACAGGGAATATGTGCGCCTGTGGTACCAAGGCGCTGGTGGCACTGAGGAAGAATACTTCAGCCTGCGGGAAATCGTTACGCCTAACCTGTCCGCGTATTACGGCCTTTATGACGCAGGCGGATTCGCGAGCCTTTACACCGAGGATTTCTATCTCTTCGAAGGCGTAGTAATCGACCAGTTGAGATACATCACGGCGGGTAACAACATTTCGAGCCATCTCAATAACGGTCGTCCGCGTCATCTCCTGCTCGATACGATGGCCGCCAAATATATCATTACAAGCGTCCCATTCCCCGAAGACGGGCGATTCGTGAAGGTATTCGACGACGAAGTGATGATATACCGCAATACGATGGCATTTCCCCGCGCATATGTCGCGCAT
>CBDVBS010000063.1:0-12188 GCA_965372275.1 uncultured bacterium
CAATCCCCAAGTAAAGCCACTCATCGCACACTGAAGTGTGCGGCACACAGCTTATGGAAAAATATTTGCTGATTTGAATTGGTATAACAACCGGAATTCTATATAAGCGTAGCATTCCCTACTTTCTTCATTGCATTTTGGGATCATTTGTATTACACTTTCCAGCTTGCCATTACAGGCAGGAGGTGTTTTTTTTGCACAAGAATTACGAGTTAGTGCTCGTTCTCGCTCCGGACCTTAAGGACGATCAGCTTGCGTCAATGAAGGGCCAGATAACGACCCAGATGACGGACCTTGGCGCCGAGATCGTTAACCAGGATGACTGGGGTAAAAGGGAACTGGCGTTTGAGGTGAAGGATTTCATGCAGGGATACTATCATCTCTACCAGTTCACCGCACCCGTGGATATGCCCGGGAAGTTCAAGGGACTTCTGAAGGTAAACGAGAAGGTCATCCGCTACCTCCTGACGACATGGGAACCGAAGGCCAAGCCTGATGAAGAAGATAAGCCCGAGGAACCCGTCGAGGTTGTGGAGGAAGTAAAGAAAGCTGATGAGCCGATAGCCAAGCCTCCGGAAGAGGCAAAGCCAGAGGAGCCTGCCAAGGTTGTAGAGGAAATAAAGGAATCTGAAGAACCGGTGGCTGAAGTCGAGACCGAAAAGCCAACAGAGGACACTGACAATACATAATGATGTTATCGTCCTCCTCCCGTTGCGATGCATTCGCGAGCGGGAGGGTGTCAAACCCGGCAAATCTATTAAGCCGGGTGGGATTCTCCAAAGGAGTATGAGTATATATGCCAAAACCAAGAGGCAAGGAAAGGGATACCAGAAAAGGGAAACGCTGGTTTCGTCCCAGGAAAAAGAAAGTCTGCTACTTCTGCACACACCCCAACGATTCGCTTGATTACAAGAATTTCGACGTGTTGAGGAAGTTTATCTCCGATCGGGGGAAAATCCTTCCCAAGCGGCGCACGGGATCATGCCCCAAGCACCAGCGTGAAATTGCTCGACAGATCAAAAAAGCCAGGGAGGTTGCACTTCTGCCCTACTGCGTTGATTAAACCGGGCCGAGGAGGTACATAAAATGCAGGTAATCCTTTTGAAAAACGTAGAGAAGGTTGGGAAAGCCGGTGAAGTGGTGGAAGTCGCCAACGGATTCGGGCGTAACTACCTGATCCCCCAGGGCTTCGCCGAGATCCTGACACAAAAAGGCAAGAAGCAGGTTGAGATAAGGAAACAGTTGGCCGAGAAATGGGCGGCAAGAGACCTCGAACATGCCCATAAATTGGCTGAGAAGATCGAGGGCAAGTCGTTTGATCTCAAGGCCAAGACCGGTGTGCGCGGCAAGCTCTATGGTGCCGTAACCACCATCGCAATCGCCGAGACCCTTTCGCAGGCGACCGGAGCGAAGATCGATAAGCGCCGTATTTCGGTGCCAGAGGCGATACGCATGCTCGGCAGCTACGAAGCCTCGATCAAGATTCATCCTGATGTGACCGCGAATTTCAAGGTAAACATCACCCCCGGTGAAGGCAGCAGGATGGAGAAGGAATAGCTTCAAACATATGACCGATGAACTCACAAGCGGGATTTTATCCCGCTTTTTTTGTGCATCTTTTTCAAGAAATATTCCCTCTCTCGACTTTCACTATTTTCTATCCGGGTGGCACGGACAAGCTCACCGAATGATGGTTGGATTCACATCAGGGTGGATTGCTTGCCCGTGTCTTGCCGGATACGCGCATCATCGTTCGCTGGCGCTCACTATAGATACGCGCTACCCAATGATGTAACTCGGCATTCTGATTTCATGTAACCTGGCATTCTGATGCCAGGAAATATATCCTGTGTTGTATCGGGTACCGCATAAACACTTGAGATACTGCTGTCCTGATGGCACGGTCTGTGAGTCTTCGAGCTGACCGTGGTCTTATACCAATCTTATAAATCAACTCGTTTATACAGCAAGCTGGGTATCGCAGGTCTCTGACCTGCGCTATTACGTAAAGGCATGTGTAGGTCGGGAGACCTACACTACCCGTTCATTCAAGTGTTGATTTCTAAGATTGGTCTTAGTGCATAATCCCTTGTATAATCCACGGTCAGCCCTCGCAAGGCCTCGGGCAGACCGTGCCATCAAAAACGAATAATTTATACAACGTCATGGTTAAGTGCATAGCATCCGGGTTATTGAAATAAAAAGGCCTTAATAGGTTATTCTTGTCCACAATCATTGAAAGTGCCGGTTGAAATTGGTAAAAAAGATATGTTCTCTCAGCATTTTATAAGCCCTCAACGCGGGGGGGTTCGTAAGGACAGGAAATGGCAAAAGTAATCTCCACCGATTCGGGACGGATGGGACGTGTCCCTCCGCAGAACATCGAGGCCGAGCGCAGCGTTCTCGGCGCAATGATGCTCGATAACGAAGCGCGCTACAAGGCGCTTGAAATACTTGACCCGGAACATTTCTACACCGGCGCCCATGCGATCATCTTTGAAACGATCGCCGAACTCTTCGAAGGGAAAGGCGCTCCCGCCGACCTCGTGGTCGTTACAAACCGGCTTCGGGAAAAAGGGAAGCTCGAAAATATAGGGGGACCGGGTTACCTCGCAGGGCTTGTGAATGTCGTACCCACCGTCGAGAACGCCGAGCACTATGCCAAGATCGTGAGGAACAAGGCAATCCTCCGTGCCTGTATCAAGGTTGCCGACAGGATGGCCGACGCTTGTTACAGGGAAGAGCTTGAGCCCGATGAAATACTGGAACGTGCCAGCGGAGAATTCCTCGACCTTTCCAAAATGCGAGAGGAGAGGGATTTCGCCACCATGAATATTCTTGCCGACCAGGCATATGGCACAATCAAGCGGTTGAGCGAGAAGGGTCCCGATTTCATCAGCACCCCATTCGGCGAATTCAACGAACAATTCCACGGTTTCCAACCGGGAGAATATGTAATCATCGCCGCTCGTCCATCCGTGGGAAAGACATCATTCGCCCTTAATATCGCAAATCATGTTGCCGGATCGTTAGGCAAAAGCGTGGCGATATTCTCCCTCGAGATGTCCAGTGAGCAGCTTGCTATTCGTATCATCGCGGCCCTCTCAAGGATATCGGCCGATGCGATCAACGCGGGACAGATCAAAGACAAGGTGAAGATGGAGGCAATACAGAATACGGTGAACATCATAAAGAGCTGGAAAGTCAGTCTTGATGATTCGCCATCCCTTACTGCCTTGAGCATCAGGGCGAAAATCAAGCGCCTCCTGCTGGAATCCAAGCATGACATCGATCTCATTATCATAGATTATCTCCAGTTGCTTGATGTCGAAACCGGAAGGCGAAGCGAGAACCGGGTGCAGGAGGTCAGCCAGCTCAGCCGTTCCCTCAAGGCATTATCGAGGGAAGTGAACAAGCCGATACTCGTTCTGTCACAGTTGTCAAGACACATCGAACGAAGGGATTTCAAGCAGCGTGAACCGATGTTGAGCGACCTCAGGGAATCCGGTGCAATCGAGCAGGATGCCGACAAGGTGATCTTTCTACAGCGCGTCAGCGAAGCCCAGGAAATCAAGGGAGATACATTCAAATTTGGCGAGGTTGAATATCCTGTTATTGTTCGAAAGGACGGGATGGAGATCATCCCCATATATGTTTACCTTGCCAAGAACCGTAACGGCCCGACGGGCCAATTGCTCTTGGGATTCACAAAGGACATCATGAAATTCGGCCCCTATTGGCACAGCGGCGGCAGCGCCAGTGCGTATGACAGTGGCACGGTACGCGTGGAGAGAAACCTATGAAAACCCTCGTTATCGGATCAGGCGGACGCGAGCATTGCCTCGCATGGAAACTTGCCGAAAGCCAGGAAGTTGAGAAGGTCTTCGTCACGCCTGGCAACGGCGGCACGGAAAATTTACCCAAGGGGGAGAATGTTGCCATCAATCCGGATGACATACTCGAGCTGAAGCAGTTCGCAAAGCACGAAGCTGTTGACCTCACCGTCGTCGGCCCGGAAGCTCCACTGGTAGCGGGAATCACGAATGAATTCCGCCAGGCCGGGTTGAATGTCTTCGGTCCCGGTTTTATGGCCGCCCAGCTTGAGGGGTCGAAAGCGTTCGCGAAAAATTTCATGAAGCAGTACGGCATACCCACCGCGGATTTTAAAGTGTTCGAAAAATATGAAAACGCGGAGAACTACCTGCAGGGCATCGACCGTCCGATGGTTATCAAAGCATCCGGTCTTGCCGCCGGCAAGGGAGTAATTGTCAGTTGCGATAAGAAAGAGAACCTCTGGGCCATCGATATGATCATGCGTGAAAGGGCATACGGCGATGCCGGTGATACGGTTGTGATTGAGGAGCAGCTCAAGGGATTCGAGGCAAGCCTGATGGTGATAACCGATGGGAAGAACTACATCAAGCTGCCCTATTCACAAGACCATAAACGCCAGCTCGACAACGATTGCGGGCCGAATACCGGCGGAATGGGCGTGTTCTGTCCCTCGTTGAAGATCACACCTGAACTGGATAAACACATCACTGAAGAGATACTGCATAAATCGCTGATAGGAATAGAGAAGGAATTTCATGACGATTTCCGCGGCATGCTCTATATCGGCATTATGATCACCGATGACGGGCCTAAGGTGCTGGAATATAACGTGCGGTTCGGCGACCCCGAGACCCAGGTGGTACTGCCGTTATGCGACTTCGACCTGGCCGAGATACTTCTCAAATGTGCAAAATCCGAACTCGACGGGAATATGGACATACCTCAACCGGCGAAACGGTGCCTCGGGGTGGTTATCGCCGCTGATGGTTATCCCGGTACGTATAAGAAAGGCATCCCATGCGGATTCCTCGATGAGATCAACGCCAAGGACGAATTCACCGTTTTCCATGCCGGGACCAAGCGTGACGGCGGAGAATTGAAATCAACGGGTGGACGTGTCGCCGCGGTTTGCGCCATTGCCGATAAATTCACTGAAGTGCGGGACAGGATTTATGGCGAACTGGCTTCTCACGATACAAAAGGTTTCTTTTACAGGACAGATTTAGCGGCGGGACTGGAATAAGGCGGTTCCCGCAATAACGCGTATTTAAAGAAATCAGGCTTGATTGTGGGGAGTATTTCCATTAAGTTAGTCAAGCTATCGGAAAGGTAATTAAGAAATGGACGATTACATACCTCCAGAGAATGTTGATTATGAGCAACTCGGGGAAGCTCTTGGAACAACCTGTCAATGCGTCATACTTATACACCTTGGTTTACTTTTAGTGATCGCAATTACAGCCATTATCATTGCATCCAAATTATCTTTCATTAATATGCACCTACAGTCAATGATAAGTAAGTTTACAGGGATTCATAGTAAGACGGATGAGTCCAAAACTAAAACAAGACGCATTGAGAAGGGCATTCTGAAAGGCATTGTAATCGAGGAAGAAGAAGTAGAATAAATCTCGAATACATCACAGGAGGTAGGAGGAATAAAACCCAAGAAAGAACAAATAACACAAGCAATCGGAATAGCCATCATTGCAGTAATTGCTGGATATTTCATTTTTAATGCCGTTTTGGATGCTGTAAAGCGACACAGGTTTTCTCAGGCGGTAGGTGAAGGTAATGGAAATCCGGAGCTTATTAGTGAAATATCTAATGAGTTGCCTACGGTGCCAGAACGGCCCTTGAAGAATCCTTTAAGTGATAATGCAATTAGTAAACAACCGATACCAGTTTTCAATTGCGACCCAGCAGACCTCCAGAACCAGATTAATGATTCGTGGTATCCTGATGATTTAAAGGAACCAGTAATTCAGAAATGGGTAAAAGCGGTTGAGCGTTTCACGTTTACGAAAGGTGATCGAGACCATTGTTTGAAGATTATCGTTGATGATTATTGGGATACATTTGACAGTGAAGGACAACTTGACCTTGTTAACATGATTTGGGGATTTTGGATGAGCTGCGAACTCCCTCATGGCAAAGCTTGGCACAACCCCATTGATGTAGTAGATAAAAACGGGAGAATCCTTACTCGGAGGCCGTTCACCTAAAACCCACGTGTACTACTTTTGCATGCTCACCTGCCTTTATATGGAAGAATCGTAATACTCATTGAGACAATCGCTACGATAGCAAAACGCTTTCAGCTAAAGTAGTAAATATTATATAATACGATTTATGAATAACCCAAAACTGATATCAAGACATACCGCGATTGCGAAGGCGCTGAAGCATCGCGTTACCGGTGAAAAGGTTGTTTTCACAAATGGATGCTTCGATGTCATCCACGCGGGACATGTTTACCTGCTGAGCAAGGCTGCCGGATTGGGCGATATTCTCATCATCGGTATAAATGATGATGACAGTGTGCGTCGTCTGAAGGGCGCGAACAGGCCGAAATTCCCTCTTGAGCTGAGGGCTTATACATTGGCGGGGCTTGAATCGGTGGGATATATCGTCCAATTTCATGAGGATACACCGCTTGAGCTAATCAAATCGCTTCGACCCGATATCCTCGTAAAGGGCGGCGATTACGAATTTGATACAATTGTAGGTGCCCGGGATGTCAAGTCCTATGGCGGCAGCGTTGTTGTGATTCCACTTTTAGAGGGTCTCTCTACCTCCGGAATATTGAACCGATAGCCTTTAAATGATGCAATCATTGGATAAACCCGGTTGACAAGCAATCCTAATTCTGATATTTTTACTGTTTCCTAATAATATGCCCTCGGCATATATATGGTAATTTGTCTAAAGGCGGCGGTCTATTTGGCGGAAGATGCTACTGACAAGAAAACTGATGCTGATGTAAATGTCGAAGTAACGACCACGGATGCGGCACCAACCAACGGCAATGATAAGGCTGTTGAAGAAACACCCAAAGTGGAAATCGACGTAAAGGTTGATAAGGTTGATAGCCAAGCTACCGACACAAGAGGCAGCAGGGACTATGGGTACCGCGGTGGCTCATCGTATGACGGCGGCAGAGGCCGTTACGGCGACAGGTCAAGGCCGATGTCGGACGACGAGAAGCTGAAAAGATACAAGAAACAATCCGAGGAACGTCTCCTCGATATTAAACGTTCCCGCGAAGCGAAGATCGGCAAAAGACGCGGCAGATAATATGCCGGAGTGGCGGAATTGGTAGACGCAGCGGACTTAAAATCCGCTGGGGTTCACACCCCGTGCCGGTTCGAGTCCGGCCTTCGGCACTCTTCCCCGACACTAATAATTTACATCACCCACGGTAATAATCCGGTCATGCACTGCTCCATATAGTGGAAACAAGTGGGTGTATCATATATACTTGGGGAAAATATAGTATACGAGGTAATTATCATGTTTCGGTACTTAGCAATTATTCTTCTCTCTATCTGCTTTCTCGGCTTTATCGGATGTGACATAGATCTGAGCGAACAGGGAAACAAGGACAGGGCATTAGAGGAAAAAGCGAATGCAGGGCTCAAATCCCGTAAAAACATCTTCGGCGATATCATTGAAAATGTTCATTTTGTCAGGCGCAGTGAAGGTATTTATACATTCGATTTCCTGAAGGAAGACCTTGAGGCACAGGAAGTATGGGATTGGACCTTCCGCTTTCTGATGATCATCGATGAGGAGAATACTGCCGTGGCAACCGGGCGAAGCCTGATTACCACAAAGGGATATATGGGAAAAACGCACGTTGTGACCGGCACCGTATCAACTGGTGCGACCGGAAATATCGTCCCATTCAGGATCACACTTGAAGGCCAATACGCCGGAGCAGAGATAATTGAGGATTGGAACCCGGGGAGGTTCAGGGAATCCCATAAGCAACCATAGTCGTTCAGCTACCGGACATTCAGAATACTGTCCAGCCTGGTTAACTCCATCATCTTTGCCACATTCGGGTCAAGATTTATCCATTCAATATCCACACCCATATTGTCGGCTAATCGGCTGACTCGCACTATGGCGGTTAAACCCGCGGCGTTAATATAGCCAACGTTCCTCAAATCGACCGATATCAAACCCGTCTTCGACTTCAACTTAACTTTCATCCAACGCTGAAATACGTTGCTGTTCATTGAGCTTATCTCTTCCTGGGGCCACTCAACGGAGATATGCAACCTCTCCGATTTTTCCCTTGTTTCTACAGCTAATACCATTCTGTACCTATCCTCCATTACGGTCTTATATTATTTTATTCGTCCATATGGAATCACTCTTTAATGCCATGTAGAGAAATCTAATCCCTGGAATCGGCTTTAATCATAGACTTACAGTTATTTCGGGATTTTTCGCTATATCCGTTTTAATGTATCTTAATATGATCTGATATTCCAGAGAGACTGTCTCATAATTCTTTAAATACCTGGGTGCCGCACACTTCACCCTAACGTTTCTTAATAAACGTGGTAGTTTGGAGAAAAACATTTGCGGGACGCATGAATACTTGGTGATAATGGGATCACACTTAAATAACCACAGGATCCAGGATGCCACCACAGGTAAAATCCAGGATAGTCCGCATAGACACTTGAGATATTACTGCCCTGATGGCACGGTCTGTGAGTCTTCGAACTGACCGTGGTCTTAGGCGTAATTCCTGAATAATCCACGGTCAGTCCTCGAAGACTCGGACAGACCGTGCCATCAAGAGCCGATAATTTATGCAACGTTAGGGTTCAGTGCGCGGCACCCGGTCTTCATATTGTTCTGAGACAACCTCCTGGGCTCCATGATGCAACCTTTTTCCCATTCGCGGTGTCTCCTATATGGCACTGATATCAAACGCCAATGAATGCTGTAGAAATGGAGAGATTCAGCACGATCAAGAATAACCGAAAATATTTTTTACAGCCCCTTGACGGTTTTATACCTTCAAAGTATATTCTTTTTAGTGATTTGGCATCTAAATCTGTGTGTGTGTCGGCGGTATCTGGAAAGTGGGTAACTTCAATTACCGCCGTGTCGGTCGATATAAGGACATATCGATCTTATTTTTTTGTCGGGATCGAAGCAGGGAAACGCAATAATAACACCATACTGGGGTGATACTGGACTATGGGTAAAACTAAGATCACGGTTCCGATGAAGGTTGCAAAAGATCCTTTGTATAAGGACCTCATCAATCGTGGCCAGGATGAAGGGTGCCTGACGAAAAAGGAAGTACGAGAAACAGTGCGTAAGGTAAAGAAAGTTAACCAAACCGAGATTGAAGCTATCTATCGTTCACTTGAACGAAAGAAGATCAAACTCGTAACTCGGCGGAAGAAAGCTCCCGTCAAGGTTCATCACAGGCGTAAGGAACCTCCGAAGGAACCGCTTGAGAGCGACCTTAAGCTGACTCACGATATCAAGATCGATGATTCGGTCAAGGTTTACCTTAGGGAGATCGGCTGGGTGCCTCTGCTTACTCCGGCGGAGGAAGTGCGGTTGGCGAAGATCATCGCTGACGAGAATGCACTCGAACGTCGACAGGATTGGGCCAGGCAGAAGCTGACCACCGCGAACCTGCGTCTGGTCGTGAGTATCGCTAAAAAATATAAAACCCAGGGATTGAGCTTCCTCGACCTTGTCCAGGAAGGCAACCTCGGACTTATGCGGGCGGTACAGAAATTCGACCACACGAAGGGATTCAAGTTCTCAACCTATGCGACCTGGTGGATACGCCAGGCGATCACTCGCGCACTTGCCGACCAGGAGGACATCATCCGCAAGCCGGTGCATATTGTTGAGAAGATCAACAAGCTGAAGAAAGCATCGAGCGAAATCAGCCAGGAGAAGGGTACCGACCCCACGCCCGCGGAGCTTGGGCAGAAGATGGGTATGACTGCCATGAAGGTGATGGAGATCAAGAAGATCGCCCAGCGCCCGATAAGCCTGGAAACTCCCATCGGCGAGGATGACAATTCCCAGCTCCAGCATTTTCTGGAGGACCAGAGAATTCAGTCACCTGATTCCTCTGCCCTTAAGAGGCTGCTTCGGGAAGAATTGGAGAAAGTACTCCACACGCTCAGCGACCGCGAGAGGAGGGTCATACGCCGCCGGTTCGGATTCGACGACGGCCACTATTACACCCTTGAAGAAGTCGGACGTGAGTTCGGAGTAACGCGCGAGCGAATACGTCAGATCGAGGCTAAAGCACTTCGCAGGCTGAAAAGCCAGAAGCGCAGCGTCCGTATCAAGGACTTCCTCGACATGGCTTAGTAAAAACTGAATATGTCTAACCACCCCCCGCCGCAAGGCGGGGTTTTTGTAGGGGGACAGGCCTGGGTAAACCAGAGGAATGACAGGTGAATTAATTCGGTGCCACCGCTACTACGCGTCTTCGCGGATAGCGGTGTCTTACTGCGAGCGCGCATCATCGTTCGCTGGCGCTCACTATAGATACGTGCTACCCGTTCCAGTGGCTTTTCCAGATACTGGCTGGAAGCTCGACTTTCGCCATTATATAGCCTTGGCTGACACGGCAAGTCTTGCGTAGGGGTTACCCGGAGGGTCACCCTCCGGTCAGGCTGTATTTGAAGCTGGAGGGCGAGCCTCCGGCTCGCCCCTACGAGAGGCTTATACTGCATGACATGACTTTAAACCCGGCTGTTTTCAACCAGCCATGTGAATAAAGTTTTCGCATTCTTTGTGGCACCCCTATCCGAGTCTTCGAGGATAGGGGTGGTCTTCTTATAGCTATGGATTGTGAAGACATGACGACCACCCTTCTGAAGACAGAAGGGTGCCACCCGGAAAGAGAATGGCGAAAGTCGAGTGGAAGGGGCCTGTTGAAAAATTAAGGATGTGCCGAAAAAATGGGACAGGCCTCAGTAGTGTAGGCGTTGGGCAACAGGTATAATGCGCTGTTCAAAAGTGACGTTCTCCATTTCTAAAGGCCAGTCCCTATTTTTCGGCTTTTTCAATGCCGGCTGGAAGCCGGCGCTCCAATAAGAAAGATATATTAGGAAATAAGGGTAGTAGGTCTATTAGCAAATTGGGACGGTACACGGGTGAAGATAATTATTCCCCGCCCGACCGCATCTTATATTACAGAAGTGTTTGCGGTACAATGTTAATCTATTACGCGTTCAAACCTCAGTGGAAGGTGCCCCTCTATGGTTATGGAAAAGGCATCAAGGTTTTTATTAACGACCGTCTGTTTAGCTGCTGTTTTATTCAGCGGATGCATGGGCAGCGGTGGTGGAAAGGAATTCGGGGGGCTGGTTTCCGCCGCGAACGGAGCATTCCTTGTCGATGAAGATCCGGAGCTGCGGATTGAATCAATATGCTTCTACGATTACGACAACCATGAGATTTCCATCAGCATCATAGATAACCCCGGCGGTCAGATAAAAGCAATTGCTCTCAGGAAAAGGATGGATGTCAAGGAATTCGATATCCCCCGTACCCTCGCCGCCGATGCCATAGATTTCGGGCTCCTTCCGGATGTCCCGCAGGAAATTGTCGTCGAGGTTTCCGACTCATCACCAAAAGGGGAAGTCGAGCTTTACATACTCACCGACAATGCATACCCCACCCCATCATACACAAGCATGCCGGGTTTGAAATCGAAACAGTTGAAGTTCAAGGCGCGCATCGGCCTTAAGGGAATACAGAGATATATCGCCATTGAGGAGGACGGAATTCATCTCGTAGCAGGCGACGGCGGGCAGGTTTCGATAGGCGAAGGCCCCATGGCGATCCTGATTGCCGTTCGAAAGAAGGGGGGCAGACTTGAAGCACGTTCGCAGCCCGTGATTGTGAAACGCAAGGGAATCGTGCATCCGGACGACCGGTGGCTGGATGAATACAAATCCGGATATTTCAGCCGTCCATTCTTCGGTGATAAGTTTGAGTCCAGCCGCGTGGCGTTTTTCTCCCGGGTAAACGGAATGTTCCCGAAGGTTATCATATCGACTTTTGATTTCAAATATCACTATGATGTCTCCAACCTGTTCCCCGAAGGGCCTGTATCAATAGACCACTGGGGCAGGACCGAGGATGATTACGATGTCCTGTATGTGCGTGGCGAATTCGGCCTGAACGAACTACATAAGGTTAAAGTCGGTCAGGCTGATGTAATGCGTATGACTGGAAGCCATGCCGATAGTCTTGAGTCGGCAACATCTGAAGAGAAGAAGCAGGAAGATATCGTTCCGGAGGAAGACGTTCCTGTAGATGAGGCTGAAGAAAACATCGAGGCT
>CBDVBS010000064.1:0-12101 GCA_965372275.1 uncultured bacterium
GTCAGGGAGCTTGGCTGGGAATTTGTGCGATACCTGATGGATGCGGATAATATTGCCGAGCACTACGCCGCCGAGATGTCGGCGCCGCCGGTTGCCGAAGCAGCGGCCCGTCCGGAGTTCAAGGATAACAAGGTTTATGAATCGTTCATCACCCAGGAGAATGTAATCGCGATAACGGTCGTGCCGAGGATGAACGAGATCGAGACGATGATCGGCACGACGATTGAGGATGTTATCCGTAACAACAAGGACCCGAAAACCGAGCTGGATGCTCTTGTCTCTAAGATAAATAATATTCTCCAGGAAGCCCCGGCAACGGGTACATCTTCGGTCAATCCCGAGGCGGTCGCATGGACGCTGCTCATTATCGGGGCATTGGTATTTATCATATACATCGGCTGGTTCTGGAAGAAAGACCGTACCGACAAGATGGCATATCTGTATCTCCTGCCGTTCATCATCTACTTCGGGATATTTTTCATATATCCAATTGTGTCGTCGCTGATACTCAGCTTCTGGGAGTTCAACCCGCTCGACAAGGAGCACCCGTTCGTCGGGCTTGGTAATTATGCTGAAGCGCTGAAGGATGACACTTTCCGGATATCGCTCTGGAACACCGTTGTGTACGCCGTCTGGACGGTGATATTCGGGGTTGTCCTGTCATTGGCGCTGGCAATGGCATTGAACAGGACCATGTCGGGTGTGGGGATATACCGTACGCTCTACTTCCTGCCGGTCGTAGCGTCGATCATGGCGGCAACGCTGGTCTGGAAATTCCTGTACCGTTCGGATGATCTGGGCCTGTTGAATATGATACTCGGCATGTTCGGACAGGACGGCAAGTTGTGGCTGAAGGATGAAAAATTGGCGATGCCATGCCTGATTGCATTCGGTGTATGGAAAAGCCTTGGTTTCAATATGATAATATTCCTCGCCGGGCTGAAGGCGATCCCGGCTATTTACGAGGAAGCGGCGTCGGTGGACGGTGCGGGGGCATGGCAGAGGTTCCGGTATGTGATACTGCCGACATTGCGTCCGACATTGCTTTTCGTCGTGGTCACCACGTTGATATTGGCATTCCAGGTATTCACGCAGGTGGTTGGAATGACCGAAGGCGGGCCGAATAATGCGACGAGGACGATCGTGTATCATATCTACGAAATTGGCTTCCGGGATTTAAGGTTGGGGTATGCATCGGCTGCGGCGGTTGTGATGTTGATAATAGTCGGTGTGATTACTTACATACAGATGAGGTTGATACGGGAATAGCTGATGCCGAAACCGGTTGAAAATAATACGCCAGTGGAAGACAAGCCCGTACGTGGCACGAAACGCAGGCCTTTCAAGAATACGCTCGCGCATGTATTGCTGTCACTATTCGCGATCGTTGCGGTCGCACCATTTATCTGGATGCTCCTCACGGCATTCAAGACGGAGCCCGAAGCTACTATCCTGGAGAACTTCCGACTGTTTCCCAAAACATGGCAGTGGGGTAATTTCAAATCGCTGTTCGAACAGCATCCGATGGCGGTCTATTATTTCAACTCGGGCATCTACACGTTGCTGCGCGCATTACCCGCGATCTTCTTAGCAAGTCTTACTGGATTCGTGATCGCGAAATATCGATTCCGCGCCCGGAGATTGATGTGGTTCCTGATTATTGCCACGTTGATCGTGCCGTTTCAGGTGCGGCTTATCCCGATGGCGAACATGCTTTTCGGGATGGGTTTGAAGAATGAATACTGGGGGGTTATACTGCCTGGTTTGCTGGACCCGTTCGGGATATTCCTGTTCATCCAGGCGTGCAGGTCGATTCCTGATGAATTGTTGGAATCAGCGCGTATCGATGGCTGCGGGATATGGCGGCAATATGTGTATGTTGCACTGCCGTTAATCGGGCCAACATTGGCTGCATATGCTATCATTCAGTTTATGTGGTCGTGGGGAGAGTTCCTCTGGTCGTTTATAGTGATAACTGAAACGGCGAGGATGCCCCTTGAAGTCGGCATCAAAGGTTTTTCGGGGGAACACTACGCGAGCGTGGTGCATATGATGAGCGCGGCGACCGTGGCGGTGATTCCGGTGATAATTGTGTTCCTGCTTTTGCAGCGTCAATTTGTAAGAGGCGTTACAATGTCAGGTCTGAAGGGCTAATGATGGTGTACAATAACAACTGTTCCCAATAACCGGGAGGGAAGAAACATTGAGTGAAGAAAGAATAAGCATTGTTACGGATGAGATCTCGCAGGACCTGGATGAAGTCGCCAGGTTTGCCGAGGAGAATGATATCCGTACGTTTGAGATACGCACGATAGGGGGGAATCGCGTTCCGGATATCGACGACGCGGTGTGGAAAGACCTTCTGAAACACGTGCGCGACGACGGTTGGAAGGTGCTTTGCCTCAGCCCGGGGACGTTCAAGGGCGATTTCCGTGCAAGGAGACTGATCCGCAAGCAGATGGAGGGTGTCTTTCCGCGCACAATCGAGAAGGCCGTGGAGGTTGGCGCCGAATTTATCATCACCTTTGGTTTCATGGCGGAGCTTAAGGTCTCACCGGCTGATAGTGTGCTTGCAGCCCTTCGTGATGCCTCTGAAATGTGTGCTGATGCCGGGCTTCCGTTACTGCTTGAGAACGAGCCCGGAAGTTTGGCCGACACCGGGCAGCGTACCGCGTCGCTTATAAACAGGGCCGGGCATCAGAACCTTTTCGCCAACTGGGATCCGTGCAACACAAATATATTCAAACCCGCTGAACTCACAAGCGGTCTCAAGGCGCTCGCGAAACATATCCGTCACGTGCATGTGAAAGACGGCAAGCCGATCCCGAATTCGCAGTTCGCCATGTACGGCCCGATACACACGGGTGAACTTGGATGGAAGGAACATCTCATCGAGTTGAAGAATATGGGATATGAAGGTTATTTAGGCGTGGAAACCCACTACGAACCTTTGTATGACAGTTCGGCGGAACTGTTGGGGGAACTGCGCGAGCTTGTTGAGCGGGTGAGGTTCTTCCAGTAGAAATGTCTCATCACGAAGCAACAATCGAATGCCTCAGGAGATCGAAGGTTATCGCGGTGCTGCGTTCACCACATCCGGCGGATGCGCTCGAACTCGTTCGGGCATATGCCGATGCGGGTCTCGACGCCATCGAGTTGACGACGAGCATCCCCGATTGGGAGATGGTCTTAAGAGAGGCGCAGCGCCTCGAAGGGCACGAGGTATGCGTCGGGCTTGGGACGGTCCTCTCAACCGAAGTCGCCCAGAGGGCTGTTGACGCGGGAGCGAAGTTCATCGTATCGCCGGTATTCATTTCTGATGTCATCACCGCTTGCCGCGTGATGGGGATACCCGTGATGCCCGGAGCATTGACGCCAACCGAAGTATATGCCGCCACCGCCGCCGGTGCTGATGTTGTCAAGGTATTCCCCGCATCAGCGGTTGGGGGACCGGCATATATCAAGGCTTTGCTCGCACCGATGCCGGAATTGAAACTGGTCCCGACCGGCGGGGTGAAACCGGAGAATGCGATTGACTATTTGCGCGCGGGCGCGATGGCGGTCGGTATCGGAAGCAACCTCGCTCCGAAGGGTGCATTGGAAGCGAAGGACTGGCCGACGGTGACGACTTGCGTGGCGGACCTGCTTTCCAGTATTAATACCGCACTCGGTGATACAGCGGAATGAATGTGGTTGTGACATTCGGCGAAGTTATGATGCGGCTCACGCCGAGGGATTCTGCAAGGTTGACCCAGGCCGTATCGTACGATGCGCATCTTGGCGGCAGTGAATACAATGTCGCGGCAGGGGTCGTCAGGCTCGGGTACTCCTCGCGTTTCATCACCAAGCTACCCGATAATCCAATCGGCAAATGGGCAGAGAGCAATATCCTGTCGAATGGTGTTGAACTCGCTGAAGACGCATACTCCAAGGAAGGACGTTTGGGCGTATATTATCTTGAGAAAGGCTCCTCGCCGAGGCCGAACATGTTGTTTATGACAGGGCGGGTTCATCGATCGCATTAGCCAAAACATCCGATTTTGACTGGGATAAATACCTGTATAGTGCCGGTTGGTTCCATGTGTCCGGCATAACTCCCGCGCTTGGGCCGGAACTTGCGCGGGCAACAAATGCGGCAATTGACGCGGCTTCGGAGAGGGATATCCCAATAAGTTTCGATATCAATTATCGTGCAAAGCAATGGTCCACCGGGGAAGCACGCAATACACTGGAACCCATGCTGGCGAAGGTGAAGGTTTTATTTTCGACGGAAGAAGATCTGCAGCGGGTGTTCGGGATCGATATCACCAGCCCGGAGGAATGTTCGAAGACCGCGCGTGAGCGTTTTGGTGTGGAGGTTGTGGCGATCACTTTGCGCGAGATGCAATCGGTACTGCGAAATCGCTGGGGCGGATGTGCCTATGGACCGGACGGATTCATGCGTAGCGCGACATATGACGTGGAAGTGATCGACAGGGTCGGCGCGGGGGATTCATTCACGGCGGGATTCATCGCCGGTATGCTCGATGGTGATATTGAGAGGGCGTTGGAGATGGCGTCGGCATTTTCCGCCCTGAAGCAGACCATCCCGGGCGATGTGTGTCTCGCGACCATGGATGAGGTTGAATCCATTATTAAATCAGGCGGCGGCGGCAGGATAGAACGCTGAGGTGGCGAGTATGAACGGACGTGAACGGGCATTACGCGCACTCAGACGGCAACCCGTGGACAGGATACCGATCTATTCTAATTTTCGAACCCCGAAGGCAATTGAATATTTGAGTGGGATGAAGTTTGAAGATGATCCATTTGCCGCTACCGCAGCGGCGTACAGGCGTCTGCCGATAGATATGACCAAGGAGATGATGATCCCGGTAACCGAGGCACCGCCGGGATTCCGCATCAATCCCACCGGCTATGGCGTAATGCGCGTCAAGCATGACGTGGACAGTGTTGAGGAGTTCATCGAAGTTGTGCGGGGATTTCCATCATTCGATGAGCAGAGACGTGATTTCGATTTTGATGCCGAGGTGCGATCACTTAAGGAATGGTTCGATCATCAGCAGGGAGCGGCGGGGGATACGACATTGGTTACCGGCAGGATGGGGGGATGTTTCGACCCGAGCTATGACCGTTTCGGATATATGACATTCATGACCGCCTTAGTTGATGAACCGGGAGCGGTGGAAGCATGCATCCGATATTTTGCCGGGATACGCCGACTGGAAGCGGAAGCATTTGTGGAGGCTGGATGCAGCGAGGTTATCTGGTACAACGACGACATCGCGCATCTCGGCGGCCTGCTGGTGTCGCCGGATATCATGCGCAAGATTTGGCTTCCGCATATCACGTGGGCGGTGACTCCGTTATTCGATGCGGGAATATTCGTCGTCTATCATTCCGATGGCGACTTGCGGGCGATCATGGATGATATTGCCGACGCGGGATTCAAGGGGCTGCATCCGCTTGAGCCCAAGGCGAATATGGATCCGGTTGACCTTAAACCGGAGTGGGGTGAGAAGTTCGTGCTGATCGGCGGTGTGTGCCAGGTCAGCGTGCTGCCGTTCGGGACGGAAGATGAAGTGAGAGCGGATGTACGCAGGCTGCTCGACGGTGCCGCGCCGGGGGGCGGATTTTTCATCGGCTCGACCGGCATGTGCGGCCCGGATGTACCGTCGGAGAACGCAATCGCATGGATAGAGGAAGCAGCGGAGTATGGGAAGAAGTTTGGGACGGTGTAAGGGACTGGTTATATTGCAGCCGTATGTAGAATATAATGGACCTTACAAGCACCCCTTCCAGTCCTCTCCCTTTTGGTAAGATGGCAGATAATTAATCACGTCTCGCAAAAAGGGTGACATCTCCAGAGATGCTCTATATTGGTTTCCACCCTTAACCTGTAGTCCAAGCTGTTTTGCTTGACCTCGGCGTATTGAATTGGCGCGAGATAATACTAAAGTCCTCTTAGATCGTGTGATGGAAACGTAGAAGAGCCTGCGCTGCTCTTCCTTGAACTCTAAATCATTGCCTGGATATTCTTCACGACGAATTCCTGGAATGGCTTCTTCACATAGTCCTATTACATATACATGATCAGCCGTGACTCCCTTAGCTCCCCATAGAGTGGCAATTTGGAGATCTGATGTCTCATCAGGCACAAATGGCTCGCGGGTTGCTATATTATACCTGAGTGTGCGTGCAACTCCTTTAAGCTGTTCTTGGGCCGTAGACACTTGATTATCGCTTTGCAACTCTTGGCAGATATCACACGCCTTGGCTAAAACCAATTCCATATCAAGACGTGCCGTTTCATGGTCAGACGATTGAGCAACACCCCAACTGCTCACGTCAAATATCTCTTTCAGCATTACTAGAGCTTCTTTGCCATCCCATTGTAGTTGCATTCTGAGCTCATTAAATCGCTTTGCTCGCTCCCAAAGTCTGCTGCTTCCTTTGCCTGCTGGTTTCCGGGGACTACTGGCAAGTTGTTGGACCGAGGCTTCGGTAATTTCATCATTGCATGCGGTCAGGAATCTGAGGTATGCATCTGCATTTCGTGCCGTAGCTTTATAGTTTTTACCATCTGTAGAATTCTGATACCCAAGCCAAGCTCTCCAAGTAGGTGCATCAGGATCCACAAGAAGGCAGAAGTAAAGAAAAGCCTCACGTACAGCCCAAGTTTCCAAAAGACTCTCTGAAAAGCTAAGGTCAATTTTTAGCTGTGGATCCAGCTGAGAAATCTCTTCTCGCAGCCGATAGCCAAATTGGCGACGTGTGACCATAGCAAGATGTACAAGATGGTCATCTTGTGGATCTTGTGGATGTGCGTGAATGTTATTTACTATGGCTTTCGCCATCCCTTTCGCTTCGGACTCCAATGATATCCAGACCACGACATGAAGGTTAGGCTCGACTAAGCTTTCCGAAGTCATACTCTGAGTACCATACAAACCCATCAACTGATTCGCCGCATACACAATCTCCCTTGGGCAGCGTTGACATTCGGTCATCGTGATTTCTTTGACAATGTCGCCTGACGGAGTGATAAGCTCTTCTATTTTGGAAAGACCATCTTTGTCATTACCCCGAAATTTATATATGGACTGCCGAGGGTCTCCAAGCGCCATGAATTTGCCACCTTCCCCTCTAAGTTTGAGAAACAGCTTCTGCTCGCCAGGTGTCAAATCTTGAAATTCATCAACTACTACATGGCCATAAGTTTGGTCGACGAAATCACCGCCATGCAGTTTGTCCAGATAAAGACCGGGGAGATCACTAATAAGTCGTGCGTGATGCCTTATTAGCCATTGTTTAACGGCCTGCCATAGTTGCATATCTACCAAGTGCTTGGCTTCATGATCGCGAAGTGCCTGAGCCGTTTTTTTATAATCACTATATTTTTCGCGGATAACGGGATGCTCATATAGGACATCGTAAATCATGGCTTCCTGCTCATGGGGAAGGAGAATCCGCAGGCTGGTTCCAATTACTCGTAGACACAGAGAATGAACTGTACTTATGACGGGCTCCCCATTATGGGGGGAGTTTGCTAAGCGCTTTTCAATGTCTTTCTTTAACTGTTTTGCTATTACACGGTTGAATGCTACTACCAGAACCTGGCTACCGGGGACATTAAGCCCTTGAGGATGGAGGATACGTTGAACACGCCGAACCAATCCAAAAGTCTTGCCTGTCCCAGGGCCTGCTTCCACGCGAATAATGTCATCATCAAGGTCTATGATAGGAAGAACTTGCGTTCCTCGGACATCTTCATGCCAAGGTGTTGGATGGGTTTGCGAATCCATTTATACCTCTCGTTAATCTTTAATCATATAACCCGAGTACTATACCCCCCGAATTTTTAAAGCCTTTGGGATAATTACGATCCCCCCTCCACAACCGGAGACAAATTCCTCTCCGCATTCAGCTTCCGGGATATTGGCCTTCCAACCTTACCCCAGTAGGCGTTAATTATACATTTTCCCAAGTGTTAAATGAAGGAAGACTTATTTCCCGGCATCAGAATGCCGAGTTACGGGTTCAAGACACTGACAAACTCGAAGACTCGCTTGTCAGTGCCACCCGGAAACATTTGTTGTATCGGGACACCCTTGTCCCGATACCAGAGGCGCATACAACAGGGGTTTCGGGACAAGGGTGTCACGAAACATCGGGGCGATGGATGTAACCCACGAAATGGGATTCGTGGGTTACATTTTTTTTACATTATCTGAAATCCGGATCGCGCGTTTTTCAGAAGCGGATTTGTGGACCGCTTCGACGACGAGGATGTCCTTGAGGCCGTCCTCGGCGGTTGTTTCAAGAGGAATGACACCCCTTATGGCCAATGCAAATCGTCGATGCTGCTCGAATTCCGGCCTGTTACGCGCCGGTCGGGATAGATACCATTCGAGTTCGACATGGCCCGCCTCACATGCATTCTTGCAGCACCATGCATCACCATCGAAGGGTTTATTCACTTCCCATGAAATTCGCTTCCCGCGTCTGCCGACATAACCCTGGGTGCCGTGTATAAAGAATACATCGGCGTCACAGGCGAAACTCGATACGAACGATCCCAAAGTGCCTTTCGAGAAACGTGTCCATGCCACGGTGGTCTCATCGCATCGGAAAAGGTCGTTGTATAGTCCACCTGTAGATGCGGCGCCGACTTCGACAATGTCATCGCTGATTATCCATTGCGCGAGGTCGATATGATGCACCGCTAACTGTATGAATGATCCGCCGCCGATGAGTTCCGGCTTCGCGCGCCAGTCATCGGGGGGCGGGGGATTCACGAGATGCCCCGTATGCGCCATCATTGCCTCGATCCCGGTGACATCGCCGATGCATCCCGATTCGACCATGCTCTTCATCTGGCGATATACCACATTGCCGCGCTCTTCCATTGTTACGCCGAGCAGCTTCCCGGCTTGTTTCGCGACGGCAATCATTTCGCGCGCTTCATCCGATGTTCGCCCGATGGGTTTCTGCACGATGCAATGCTTACCTGCTTCCAGCGCGGCAACCGCTTGCGGCAGATGCATGTGGTTGGGGGTGTTGATTATTACGAATTCGATATCCGGGGTAAGAAGGTCGTTGAAATCGGTGAAGTGCCGTGTGATGCCGAGACGTTTGGCAATTTTCTCAGCCGATTCGGGGTTTACATCCTGGACGGCCACGAATTCCAACTCCGGGTGATTCTCGGCAACATCGAGGACATCGAGGGTTACGCCGCCGCATCCGGCTATTGCGGTGCGTACTGGAGCAATATCGTATTTTTTCTCGTCTGTCATTGCGCTCACCATTTAACGGCATACAACTGTAACCCACCCGGCTCCTTTTAGGAAGGGGGCTCGTTGAAAATTGAATAGCTGTTTACACACTGCTATAATCGGGGGAAAACAAGAGAGGGATTATGTTTAGAGAGAATGATAGTAACGGAACCTGGGAAAGTATAGGAGTGTTTTTCGATACCGCCTGGGGGGGCTATGTGGGCGCGTTTATCGTGCTTGTTTTTGCCTGGGTGGTCAGGTTTGTGTTTATTCACATACTTGAGAATTATCTCACTATGCTGACAAAGCGTACGAAGTCGGATGTCGATGATGAGTTGATAAGGAGAATCAAGGCACCGCTTGGAAACATCATCTTTCTGATCGGTCTCTATTTTGCCGTAATGTTTCTGGAATTACCGAGGGCACCTTACAACTGGCACGGCCTCCTGTTCAACATCATCGACACATTGATCATCGCGATGGTGCTGTGGGCCTTTATGCGTATCATTGAGCTTGTCGCCCACTTCCTGAGCGAATCATGGAAGAAGGCCGAGATCACGCAGTACGACCAGATGCTTCCTTTCCTGCGGGATGTGGCGAAGATCCTGTCAATCATCGGCGCGGTTATCGCCGTGACAATCGCCTGGGACAAGAATCCCGGTGCACTGCTTGCGGGACTCGGTATCGGCGGCTTAGCCATCGGTTTCGCCGCGAAGGATACCATCTCGAACATCTTCGGTTCGATCACGATATTCGCCGATAAGCCTTTCGATTCGGGCGATTGGGTGATAATCGATAAAATCGAGGGTACCGTTGAGGAGGTTGGGTTCCGTACCACCAAGGTGCGTACATTCGGCAAATCTCTTGTCACGATCCCAAACTCCATCATCGCCAACACGCCTGTTGAGAATTTCTCAAGACGGCCCCGCCGCAGGGTTAAGCAGAATCTTGGCATCCTTTATGAAACCCCGATCGATAAGATCGAAGAAGCCGTGAATGGAATACGGAAGATCCTTGAAGATCACCAGCAAGTCGAGCAAAAGCCAATGCTTGTGTATTTTGATAGTTTTGGCGATAGTGCATTGAGTATATTCATTTATTATTTCACTACCACGGCAAACTGGAGCGATTACCTGGCCATCAAGCAGGAGGTCAACCTCAAGATAATGAGGTTGTTTGAGAGCCTGGGTATCGACTTCGCCTACCCGACGAGTACATTGTGGCACAAGGGCGATATCGGTCTTGGGAGTATGCCTAAACTGACCGATGGCGATATTGAGAGCGGGATTTAATATTGAACCGTTCTAAACGGTATCTAATATTTTGACGGAACCTGAATCGGTTTTGATTACTAAGGAGGGATTGGACTGATGAAAAATTGGACAGCCATTATAGTATTGGCGGCATTACTGATGATCGCGGTGGGATGCTCCGGTTCGAGCGGAGTCTTGCCGGGACGCGATGCCGCAACGGTGGGGATTGTCGGAGATGCCGATGATTTCCCCGAATTGATGGATATCAAGGGGCACCTTGAGTCGCAGTACGGTCCGGTGTCATTCATTTCGCCGGGTGAATATCCGCCGCGTATGAAATATGTGTTCGTCACGGAATACCTCGGGGGGCCAAGGCTCGAGCAGATACGTGAGCGCTACTTCAACCCCGGTGAATTACGGGAAGATTTATTCTGGCCGGAACCGCTCGTCATGCGCGACGAAGGCATCAGGCGACCGGGCGTGAAGATGATCATGCTCATCGCGCGCAACCGTCACGAGCTGCGGAATATGCTGCGGTATATCCGGCACGAACTCGATCGGGGCAAGCCGTTCGATTTCGAAGGTGGAGAATGGGATATCAGGGAACGTGAAGTTGACGCTGATGAAGTTCCCAATAGAGATAGAGAGGGTTAGTGGGGATGGGTTGCTCACAAGGATATGACCGAAGTAGCCGCTACAGAGATGGGCTATGACACGAAAACACGCAAGGATGCCGGAGCGGCATATGCTATTGATTTTATCTACAATAGCGAAGTTAAATATACATCGTACATCGCGGGTGATGAGACCTCCATGGAGCTTATGATACGCGGTTCATGGGAATGCGATATTGTTCACGACGCCATGTTCGAGGGGATTTTCGACAACCTCCTTTACCGCCGGCTTGGTCATGCGTGGTTCCCACCTGACGGTTGGTTAGGTTCGGCGGATGACTGGGCACACATCTATGCCTACGCGGCCGGATGGAATTTCGTGTGGAATACCGAGGGACGTGCCTACTATTTCCTCGGCCTTGCCACACACCTGTTCGAAGATGTGGGCATTCCGCTTCACACCAAGGCTGATATAATTGACCAGCTTTTGTGGCATACCGCGATTGAAACTGACCTCGATGAGTTCTGGTATGAAGAGATCGATTATGCCATCGACAATCAGCCGATATATTCGGTCACTGCTGATGTCAAGGCGGGGATCGCCGAGTTGGCAACCGAGTCGAATAAGGATTTCGATGATTTGATAAGCGGCTACGTATGGGGCTGGCTGTATGGATATGATGAATATTATGATGTGGCCCGTGAAAGCGCGGCTCGCTCCACGAGTTATGTTAAGGGGTTGTACCAGTTAGCGGAACCGCTTACCTGGTTCTAAGAACTTGTAGCATTATAACAATGGTGTTAATTGTGTTTCGGGAATTTATTCCCGAAACCATCTGAGTGACATCCTGAACTGTTTCGGTAATAAATTCCCAAAACACCGAAACACCGGATGAAAAATCTAAACGACAATCCGCCTTACGGCGGTTTTTTTTGGTGGGTATTTATAACAATCCCAC
>CBDVBS010000065.1:0-12081 GCA_965372275.1 uncultured bacterium
ATAATCGAGTATCTTCCTCACCTTGCTCGTAAGTTCGGATGATGAATACGGTTTCTGGATGAAACCGTCGCCGGTTTCGTTATCACTATCCGCCGTGGGTTCGTTGTATCCGCTCGAGAATACCACTTTCAAATTCGGGTGCATGTCCCTGATCAGACGGCACACTTCCTGACCGCTCAGACCGGGCATTATAATATCGAGGATCACCAATGAGATGCCGTCGATTTCCTCAAGTATCCGAAGAGCATCATCGCCGTTACAAGCAGTTACAACATCATAGCCCTTCCGGATCAGTATCTCCGTGGTAACTTCCCGGATGATCTCATCATCGTCCACAACAAGTATCTTCTCCCAACCCCCGGTATCGGTGGAGGCTTTGCGCGCCGACGTGGCCATCGGTTCTTTTTCAACCGCGGGAAGATACATCGTGAAAGCCGCTCCGCAACCCGGGAGATTCTCCATTTTGAGCTCGCCGCCGTGATTCTGCACTATGCCGTAAACCGCCGCCATCCCCATGCCGCGTCCGGTGCCCTTTGTGGAGAAAAACGGATCGAAGATCTTATTCATGACCTCTTTCGGCAGCCCGGGACCGGTGTCCTCGAAACAGATACGGACCCATCGTCCATTCTCATTCTCCTCGAAATTGACACCGATCGTGAGCTTCCCATGGAACGACATCGCCTCCGCCGCGTTAAGGCAGAGGTTCAGAAGTATCTGCTCGATCTGCGACCTGTCCGCCTCGATGCATGGAACATCGTCCCCGAATTCGGTTACCAGTTCGACTCCCGATGTGAGGCTCGACCGCAGCAATGGAAGGCTCTCCTCGATAAGCGGGACGGTGTCAAGCACCTCCGGCTGATAGCGTCCGCCCCGGGCGTATGCGAGCAACTGCCCCGTGAGGCGCGCCGCCTGGCGGGATGCCGATTCTATCTGTTCCAGAATTGAATGATACCGCTCGTTCTTGCCCATCTCCGACTGTAAAAGGGTGGTGTTACCCATAATTCCAACCAGCAGGTTGTTGAAATCGTGCGCGATGCCTCCCGCGAGACGCTGCACGCTTTCGGCCTTCTGCGCGACGAGCATCCGCTGTTCCATGCGATTGCGCTCGGTGACGTCACGCGCGCTGAAAAGGGCAGCAATCCGCCCATACAGATCGAATGTAGCTGTCCTGACATCAAGGGTGCGCCGCTCTCCTTCGCGCGTGATGATATCCATCGCATATTCGTTGGGGACCTCCTCGCCGGCCATGCGTCTCCTGTAGCGATCAAGGATTTCCTCGCGGTGTTCGGGCGCGACGATATCGGCGATCCACATATTACCCGTTAGGAATTCCTCCTCATCGTAACCGGTCATGCGTGACGCTTCAGGGTTAACGTAGATAAATTTTTCATCAACTATGAGTATGACCGCGTCGGTCGCTTTCTCCCCGATGACACGGAACATCTCCTCGGACTGCCTGATATCTTCCTCCATCTTGCGACGCTCGGTGACATCCTCGATAGTCCTGACAAACAGTGGTTCCCCGTTGGAGCCGGTGAATGGCGTATCGGTCGTGCAATAGACATTTCTATCTATCTTAAAAGTCTTAACCGGATCGCTCTTATTCTCGGTGGGATTCTCGCATGAAACCGGCTCGTCACCGGGGCATTTGCGGTCGAGAAGTTCCGTCAACGGCAGGTTATAAAACTCGGTGGCGCATGTGTTTGCCATCAGAACCGTCTGTTCGGCGTCGATTACAAGCACCGCGAAAGGCAGTATGTCTATCAGTCCCCCACTTTCAAAACAAGGAAATCGATCCGGCACATCTCGGCTGCTCCCCGTTTTCCTCAAGTCGGACATATCAAACCTCCGGGAATTCACATCAACCTTTGACATCTTCCGGAAGCACCGGGGACGAAAGTATACACCAATTCTACTTTTTGTCATACTGCTAACTTCCCCCTTCCCTTGTGTTCCCACTGACCTTGGTTTAAAATATTTTGTTAATACTTAATGATATTGAGAATTATTGCATCTAACATATCGCGGGGAAACGAGAAACAAATCAGGAGGTATACGATGTCCCGTAATGTTTTGGTATGGTTTGTTGCCCTTTTCTTATCGGGATTATTCGTCCTTGGCTGTTCCGGCGGGGCGGATATTACATCACCCGATGTAGAAAATGGGGAAGAAACCCTTAAGGATGTCACTCTCGATGAAAGCTCTTCTTTCAGGTATATCTGGGAAATCGGCGAGGTAATAATAGACCCCGTCGCTAAGACAGTTGATGTTGTACGCCCGCGTATTGCGGACTTCAACGTCAACGTGGTCAAGTTCATGCAGCCGCCCGGCGGGCCGAGTTCGGTGGACTATAACATCAACTGGGCCGAGAGCACAATCACGGAAGGCTACATTGACCTGGTGATGGATTTGACCCATCCGTTTCCGCAGAACGTATACTGGGGCCACGATGTACGGCTCGTCATTATAGGTAATGGGACCCAGCCAGGACTCTATGACAGCAGTATTCGTTATGCAAAAACCGACGAGCTAAGGATGCTCAATCCCGACGGCTACACCCGTTGGTGGAATATGGTTGAGTTTTTGGCCGTCGGCGAATCCATACTGGAATACCATGAAGGGGAGTTGGCCATCGGCGCATTCATCGCTTCGAGCCGCCTTAACCCTTACAAGTATTTCGGGGATGACGTTGGTGAAAACGAGAATCCGCCGGATATCGCTATCGCAACCCGTGGCGAATTCCGAAGCGGTAATACCAACTCCAGGCACATGGTCCTGAAGTTTCCCGAGACTACATTCGTGGATTTCCGATTCAAGTATGCGGTCGATGCATCCTGGGAAGGACCGATCAACACACCGGTCGATTCTTCGGATGACTTCGGACTCGGAGCCAACTGCCGCGAGGCATATCTGATCAATATTGACCAGACCGGCAGCGATGTCTATTGGGATAACGCGACCGAATTCGGCGGCGACCTCAACCTGAATATCGAAATCTTCGATTGGAAGCAGGGCGAAGGCACCGTCGAGGATGAGATCGCCAGGGTAGTAATCGAATCGCCCACGCTGTTCGATAACTATGGCGGCTTCATCGATATCACCACTATTGCCGCTACGTCCCCAGGCTCCAACGATAACAGCATTGTGTACTCCTACACCGTGGTTGACTGTACTCCCGATTCCAACGAGAACCAGGAAGTGCTTATCACGGTCGAGGACGCTATCACGACAACCTACGCGCCGCCATTCGGCCCATTCCCGTATCCGAACAAGCCGCTTGCCGCGTACTACCTCTACGGCGCAAGTGTGGGCAGCGGCCCACAACCGCCGAAAACGATTACAGTTCTCATTCCTAACGGCGGAGAGGAATGGATGGTCGGCGAGCAGGAGACCATTTTCTGGACCACCACCGGCCCGATCTATAACGTGAAGATCGAGTACTCCGATGACAGCGGAGCGACCTTCCCGTACACGATCATCGATACAACTCCGAACGACGGCAATTTCGTGTGGGACCCGATCCCGGATAACCCCACCGACCTGGCCGTCATCAAGATCAGCGATGTCAGCGAACTGACCGTAAACGACGAATCCGATGCTGACTTCTCCATTATCGAAGAGGCGAAGACCATCACGGTCGTCAAGCCGAACGGCGGAGAATCGCTCGAAATCGCCGGCTCGTTCCTGATCGAATGGGACAGCACCGGCGACATCGCGAACGTAAAGATAGAATATTCCAATGACAACGGCGCGTCATATGAATCTCCCCCGATCACCGCCTCGACGCCGGACGACGGCAGTTTCGACTGGGATCCGATCCCGGACGACCCGACCACCGAGGCGTTGATCAAGATCACCGACGCGGACGATGCGTTGGTCTTTGACGAATCGGACGACACCTTCGAAATCACGGCAACTCCGACGAACATCACGGTGCTCGTGCCCAACGGCGGAGAGTCGTGGGTCGTGGCCAGTGGTCACGCGATCACGTGGTCAAGCGAAGGTGATATCACCGACGTCATGATCGAGTATTACAAGGATGACGATTACGACGGCACCGCCGTTGAGATAGTTGCATCCACCGAGAACGACGGCACTTTTGATTGGGACCCGATCCCGAACGATCCGACAGTCACCGCCAAGGTGCGCATCTCGGATGCCGCCGACGACACGACTTATGACGACAGTGATGATTTCTTCACAATAACCGACGACGTGCCCGAGGGCTGGTCGAAGACCATCGACGGTTACGCTCTCACCCCGCAGCCTGACCAGGGGGCGAACCCGATAGATATCTGCGTCACCAACCTGCGCGAAGAACCCGATTTCGATTCACGCGGACAGGTTATGGTGGCGGGCAACCCCGGCCCCGATGATCTTACGATCAACATGTACAGCGACGACTACACAGCAATCGTTGAAACGTACGACCTGTGGCTCGGAGATTTACACGATCTCGACCTGAGCGATTACAACCGGATGGACTTTGTACACCAGTACACCGACGTAATCGGGCTTTCAAATTCGAATGAAGTATCACCGTTCCCGATGAACCCGTTCAACGATCCCGGCCATGCCGCTTGTATCACTCCGGATAACTCCGTGGACAGCGGCGGAGCGTTTGGATTCTGGATCTACGCCGACGGCGACCCCGACGGGGATATTCCCCCGGACAACGATCCGGATGAAGAACCCTGGCTCCACTCACTTGATTGGGATTCGGGCGTATATGGCGGACCGTATGACGATGTCCTGCTGGATGATACCGTCATCTTCAATATCATCTCCTACTCGGAGCATCCTGACCAGCCGCATTTAAACGCTACGAGCCGCCTGTTCTTCATGTGGACAACCGACACCTTCGACGGTGCAGCCGACACCATCCTCGGCCTGCCGGGGATGGTGCAGTCAGGCGCGCAGCCCGGCTACATAGCCGACTCCGATCCGGACATCCTGCGTATTGCAGTTGATGATAATTCCGGTCTTGCGGTAGAGGGACTGTACCCCGTTAACTTCTGGTATATCCTCGACTCCGCCGGCAATATCCACTTCATATCGCTTTACTACCACTCAGTCGATGAGACGTATTACTACGGCACTTTCGATGACCAGTATATGGGCCCAGGCGGATCCCTTGGCGTCGATTTCGGCGGAGACGCCGTTGACGTCGTTATGATGCCCGCCGCTCACCCGGACTACGAATACGGTGATTGGAACTGGCTCTGCGTGCTGGTTGACACTGGCAGCGGCTGGTATGTCAAAGTGTATGAGGTTATTTACCCACACGATGAGATCGAGGAACTGTCGGTAAACGAGATTCACACTACCGAGGTGACACCCGGCGTACCGCAGTCATTCGATGTCGATAGTTGGGATTACGAATTACACGTTATAGCCGATGACGGAGGTACCCACGAGGTAACCGTCTGGCATTACGAACCATAAGGAGGTGCGAACATGAAAGCAAAAACAACAAAAATCCTGCTTCTTGTAGTCGCGCTGATTATCTGCCTTTCGGTGGCGCTGTACGCCGCGCACTCCTACAACAGTCAGGCGCAGGTTACCACGCCGACCGTTACGGCTGATGACGGACAGACAATTATCACTCCCGAGAAAGTGGACATGAACACGGTTGATGTCCGCAAGATCAGGTAGCTGATTCTCCCAAGTGAATGTCTCAACGCCCCCCTCTTCCAAGGGGAGGGGGGCGTTTTCCTTTTTATTGGGAATTGATTCGGAAGGGTGAAGTCATTCTTGGCCGACCGAAGGGCATACATGGATACCGTGATTCCCTGAAACCTGTCTGATCCTGATAGATTACGGCCTACCATATAATTTTTAATTGTGTCTTCACTATTGTAGCCCGGCATTCTGATGCCGGGAAATAAATCCTGATTCTTAATGCACATGACGTGATTTCAAATTCGGCGGGTGGCACCCCCTACGAGCATCTCGTAGGGGCGAGCCGGCGGCTCGCCCTCCGTCCTCTAATACTACCTTACCCGGAGGGTGACCCGCCGGGTCACCCCTACGCAACACCAGCCGTGCCAGATGAACAAATCTCACCCCTCCGGGTGGCACGTTCAGAATTGGCAAACCTCACCGGCTTGAGGTTTGCGAATCTAAGCGTGTATAATAGATGTATCGGGGGTAATCAAAGATGATAAGGGAAACCTACCCTCGCCGAAGCCGAATATAACTGAGAATTTATTCCCGGCTTGCGATGAAGCCTGGTTGCGTAATTACCGATGTGAGTGAGGTGACTTGGATGCGTACTTCAAAGCATATTCTGCTGTTGGCAGTGATATTAATGATTTGTTGTAGCTGCAATAGCAGAAGTGACAAATTGAATAAGGCAACGCAGGAACCATCAGTCATTGATGTTAATCAGATTAAGACTGATGCTGCATCTGAGGATTATGAATTATATCCGGATGCGCTAAGAGTAATGGGATTCATGGAATATGATCCGGATTTTGAATCCATAATTCTGGATGCATTGACGGATGAAGACCTTGGGAGGCAGATAATTGCGATAAATACTGTTTGGAGCATAGGGCCAGATGCTCTCTTCGCTTTCCCGCAGTTAAAGATATTTATGGAAGAAGATGACAGCGGCTTAAAAATGCAAGCGCTGAGATGCGTCACCCACATTGCGGAATCTGATCCGGCTTTTGATCTCTACGACCTTGGTCTGGAAGATGAAATTTTTGGAGTCCGTCTAACTGCGATCCACCAAATGAGCCGTGATTATGGAAAGGCTGCGGAAAGGCTGGATGTGTTGAAAGAGATAGCTCTAAACGATCCTTATATTGATGAGGAAACTGGTGAATATAGCGTGAGGAATTTAGCTTTGTCTTTAATTGATTTGATTGCGGATCCAGCACTTCAAGAAGAATCTCAGTCGGGGGAAAAGCCTGTAGCAAGGGAAAGAGGCTGGATGAATGATTTGAGCAAGGTTCTGGAGAAGCTGGAGTCAGGGCATGAAGAAGAGAGAGCCGGTGCTGCAACAGGATTAAGATATTACAATTATAGGGAGAACATTCTCGATTTATTGATGCGTGCCTTAGAGGATGACAGTTATTGGGTGCGAATTGAAGCGATTAAAACTATCGGTTCTTTTGGGGCAAATGCAGAAAAAGCCCTGGAAAAGCTGGCGTACATTCGGGAGAATGATCCATATAGACTCGAGAGTTATGGATCCGAGGAGTATGGAATCGAGAATTCTGGTATTTACCATGTCAGGTGGTGTGCAGACGTAGCCATTAAGGAGATTCAGAGAGGTCTTGATGAAAATATATGAGATGCATTTTGATCTTTATAGTGATGTAGCCCGGTCTTCTGATGCCGGGAAATAAATCCTAATTCTTACACAAATAGCAGAGACCACCCTTCTGAAGACAGAAGGGTGCCACCCGGAAAGAAATTGGCAATAGTCGAGACTACACCCCTATTTCCCAAGAGTGGCTTTGATTGAGTAGTAATACAGTCCCAGCAACCCCAGCGGCTTGATCAGCGTATAGTGCCAGTCATTCAGGAACGATGTGTCCTTGAGTGGATTATACATGAAACCTGACGAAATCAGGATCTCGTGGAAATACTTGTATGTCGTCGGACACGCCAGCAGGAACCAGACGACCCATAGCAGCACGTTCGGGCGTTTCAGGTAGAGGAATGCCATCACCGGCAGGAGCATCACATACTGGTGCTCCCAGACATCAATATAGATCAGGAAGTATGTGACTATCCACAGGCAGAGACATTCGGCAAGCCTGCTCTTATTCGCGCGTATGGTGGCGAATATACTGAGGGCGATGAATCCCACTATCGTTACGAGGTGTAATCCGACGGTAAACGGGTGAGCATTATCGAGGTTTCCAGCGAGAGTAAGTTTCGTCAGGAATCCCTGGAAACCGAAATTCCCCGAAGCGGCGGGCCCGGGGGCCCGGAAGTTGAAGAAGATGAACTTGACCGCGTCTATCGGATACTGGGCGAAGTAAGGCGCGCAGGTGAGCACGATTGCCAGGAGCAGCCACAGTATCTGCTTCGAATGCCGCCACTTGATGATTGCCGGGATGCATATCGCGGTATTCAGTTTCCACATCACCGATACAATCCACCACCAGCTATCACGCGCGAAGCGGCCCCTGTCGGCGGCGAGGATCATGCCAAGGATGAAGAATCCCTGCAGGAAACTGTATTGCCCCATGTAGATTTCGGGATACCACGGGGTGAAGAAGAAGTAGAGCGCGGCGGCAATGCTCAACCCCCGTTGTGTTCGAAAATGGTGCCCGAGCCAGAGGATGCTTGCGAAAAACAGGAATTCATAAAAGATTATCCATAGCCAGTATGCGGTCCATGGCCCGACCAGGTTCAATGGGATGCCAAGATATCCCGCTACGGGAAGATAACGGAACGGATCGAAGTAGGGAACCACCTCAAGGTATTTCGGATTCTCCGTGTCCGGCTCATAAAGCGTGGCCCCGGTGGTGGGGTCTTTTTTAAGCGGGTAAAGTGTTTCCCCATGGATAAGCTGATGCCCAGCCAAATATATGGCGAAGAAGTCGGTTCCCTGCTGTGATTTCAAACGCGCCGAATCATGGAAATATGTGTCCCATAGCCCGGAATGGAGAGAGATGAAAAACGATACGTGAAGCAGGAGGCCCAGGATAACGAGGAATTTGATGAGGATATCTTTCGGCCCACGCCAATATGCCACGAAGTCGCGCAGGAATTGAGAAGGATTGTTTTTTTCCTCGGTCGGTTCCACTTGGTTTCGGATGGTAACCCACGAAAAATATCACGTCCATTATAAACAATAAACGGGATGTAAACACTCAGGTGACATCAATCGGGTCTGTGTACGCGTCGGGATATAGTCACGCTGATACAATATCCGAACAGCATCAGCATACCGATGGGTTTGATGGCCGTGTAAAACCAGACGTTCCAGAAATATGTGGCACCCACCCCGTTTACGGGCATACCCGTATCAAGGATGCTCTGGAAGTTATCGTGGAACAAACCGTACGCCGTCGGTAAGGCTATCAGGAACCATGCGAACCACAGGAATCTGCCCGGACGTTTGAGGTAGAGAAAAGTAATGACCGGGAGAAGCATCACGAAGTGGTGTTCCCACACATCCTGGTAAACCAGGAAGAAGGATGTAAACCACAGGCATACACATTCGACGAACCTGGCTCGATTGGCCAGTATGGTGGCGATCAGGCAGATGAGAAGGATAATTACGATTGTCGAAATAGTAGCGGTTATCCGTGCAGCGCTGCAGTTGTCGTGTCCGTACAACATCAGTATGTCAGCCAACAACCCTTGTAACCCGAAATTCCCCGAGTAGGCCATATCCGGGGGGCGGAAATTCATTGCGAAAAACTTGCCGATGTCCTTGGGATGGATGATGAAATAAGGGCCGCAGGTGACGGTAGCGGCAATGAGTAACCAGCCGATTGATTTCCATCTTCGCCACCGAATGAATGCAGGAAGGCAAATCGCGGTATTCATTTTCCACAGCACTGATGCTATCCACCATCCGGCTGCACGCACGGGTCGCCCGGAGGAAATCGAAAGCAGCATGCATAGAATGAAAAATGACTGAAGGAAGCTGCGTTGGCCCCACAGGATTTCGGGGTACCAGGGTGTGAAGAAGAAGTACATCGCCGCGGCCACATGCATGGCTTTCACCGACCTGAAATGAAAGCCGAGCATGAAGATGCACGTGAAGAAGAGGATCACATTGAGGATTATCCACAGGTTGTATGCCGTCCAGGGTGCAACCAGGTTCATCAAGACAGCGAGATAGGCCGCGGTGGGAAGGTAACGGAACGGAGCTGCCCTTATCCGGCGTTCATCATCTCCCGGAAGCTTCTCCTTGAGTACATATTTCCTCTTTCCGTTAACGAGGGCTTTCTTAACGGGATATATGCTTTCATAGTCCAGGAGCTGGTATCCGGTGACATAAACCGCGAAAAAATCAACCCCCTTGGCCTCATCCTTCATCCCGGCGTGGAAATAACTGTCCCAATGTCCGGTTGATAGCGAGAGAAGGAATGATATATGCAGCAGTAAGCCGATGACAACGGCTGCTTTGATGGGAATCTCACCAGGGTTTCTCCAGAATGCAGCGATGTCACGCACGAATGTAAAAGCTTTTTCCATCAGCCCAGTTTCCTTTCTGATGGTTGCGAGATTCTGACCTGGGTGGTCTTAAGGAGTATTGGTATGTATAAGACTAACAGACCGGCTTGATGTTTGGGTATCTATTCAAGTTTCGTTCACAAAATTTCACGTCAACTGATATAATAAAAGACACATTACGGACGGAGGGGCTGAAGATAGACGGTATCCCGGATGGAGTATTTCATTGAAATCGAGAACCTGACCAAGGAGTATCGAGGGCCGCGTGGCTGGTTCAACGCCGTGGATGACCTTACCCTGTCGGTTGAGGCAGGAGAGGTGTTCGCGTTCCTCGGGCGCAACGGCGCCGGTAAAACCACCACAATCAAGATGCTGCTCGGCCTGACACAGCCGACTTCCGGGAAATGGCGGATCCTCGGCGGGAGCATCGCCGACCGGTCGATACGGCGTCGCATCGGTTTCCTGCCGGAGGAACATTCATTCTATCCGCATCTCAAAGTGAGAGAAGTCCTGCTGTTCTACGGCAACCTGTTCGGGCTGCGTGGAAGTGAGCTTCGGCAGGCCGTGGACAGGGTGCTCGATATCACCGGGATGACCGGCAGGGCGGGAGACAGGCTCACGTCGCTGTCGAAGGGACTTGTCCAGCGAGTCGGACTGGCCCAGGCGCTGGTCAACGACCCCGACCTCCTTATTCTCGACGAACCCTCATCCGGGCTTGACCCCATAGGCGTGCAGGAATTCAGGGATATCGTCGGCCGTATAAAGGAGCAGGGCTGGACGATATTCCTCAACAGCCACCAGCTCAGCGAAGTGGAGAAACTCGCCGACAGGATCGGAATAATCGACGGCGGCAAACTGATACGCACCGGCAGACTGGATAAACTTCTTTCCGGTGAAGGCGGGGTCGAGGTGAAGATAACCTTCCCGTCTGATGAATCGGTCAGGATGGAACTCGACGGGATGGCCACGCGTTCTTGGAAAGAGGAGGAGACAGGAGCGTTCGTGATGCTCATGCCCGATGAGGATTCGGTGCCGGAAATCATGGGCATCATACGTAAAGCCGGATGCAAACTTTTGAGCGTGCAACAGAAACGCGAGTCGCTCGAACAGTTCTTCATTGAAGCCGTGAAGGATGAGGACGGGGGTGGACGTTAATGAACGCCGAGGGACGTTACGACCAGTACAACTTCTCCTGGGGTTCCTACCTCGGATTCATCCATTTCTTCGCGCGCAAATTATTCATCCCCGGTATCCTGCATCTGATCCTCATCGCAGCGGGTGCCGCGTTAATGCTCAGTGTCGGTAAGGCCGACGAGGTGAATGCGAAGTGGATACTCGGTATTTTCGTGGTAGTAGAAATAGGCATGTTGACATGGTTCGGGTTCACCGCCAACCGTGCCGGCTGGAAGAATTGCACATGGAAAGACCCGCATAAATTCACATTATCCAATGGAATATGGGGTTTCTTCGGAAGACTGTTCCTGCTCATGAGGGTGTTGAATGTGATCGGCTACTGCTTGCTTCGTTCACCCACAAGTGCAACATCCACACCCGCCTGGGTTGTCACAACCGGCTTCGTACTTGTGCCGATAATGATCGCGCTGATCGTATGGCGCGTACGCGGACCGATATGGGCCGTGGCGCTTAACACACTCAAGGAGTCGGTCGGCAAGCTGGAGGTCATTACGCTCTTCGTTATAGGGGTTGTGTTCGTCGTCTTCTTCAATGCGATATGGCTTGTCCCATCGGTGCAGGACACCGTGATCGAAGCATTCATGGCCGCCCAGGGGGATAGCGGGGCGGCCGAGCAGGCGTTCAACCGGCCGGGGGCGGTTGACCAATTGGAGGTCAGTACGCGCCCGCAAGCAAGGGCGTTCGCCGACGAGGAGATTCAAAAAGAAACCCTGCGCCTCCAGGTGCAGGTGGCGG
>CBDVBS010000066.1:0-12075 GCA_965372275.1 uncultured bacterium
CATCAACATGCCGGGGATGGACGGTCTGAAGGCCACCGAGGAGATAAACATAAAGTCTCCCCGAACCGGCGTGATAATCATTTCGGTCCAGGATGAAGTGGACTACATGCGGAGGGCCATGGCGGCCGGAGCGAGGGATTACCTCGTGAAGCCTTTCGATTCGGACGAATTGTTCCGGACAATCCAGTCGGTCATCGAGAAGGAGAAACTGAAATGGGACTCAATGCCGTCGGGTAAGGATGTCGTCGTTTCTAAGTCAAGCGGAAGCTGTAAGGTGATATGTGTGTTCTCCACGAAAGGCGGCGTTGGGAAGTCAACGATTGCCGCGAACTTAGCCGTGGAAATCAGGAAGCAGTCCAACTGCAAAATTCTGCTGCTTGACCTTGACCTTCAGTTCGGTGATTTGGCGCTGCTTCTTAACGTGAGTCCGAGGACGACCATCGCGAATGTCGCACAGGTTGCTCCGCCGCAGATCGAGTCGGATTTCCTTGCGGAGAATATCGTCGATTCGTCCTACGGTGTTCACGTACTCGCCGCGCCGATCAAGCCTGAGTATGCCGAGGTTGTTACCGGGCCGGTTGTCGAGAGGGTACTGGAACTCGCGCGTGATATGTATGACTACATCATCATCGACACGAACCCGTCTTTCCAGTCGGAAATCCTTTCCGCGCTGGATGCCAGTGACGAGATCGTGCTGGTAGTGGCCCCCGACTTCCTGACGTTGAAGAACGTCACCCTGGGGCTGAGCGTGATGTCGAGTCTTAATTACCCGATGGACCAGGTAAGGCTCGTATTGAACAGGGCTCTCTCCGTAAGCTCGATCAAGCTGGTTGACGTCGAGAGGGGCCTTCAGCGTAAGGTTGACGTCGAAATCCCCTCCGACGGGGAAATCGTGGTGTCGAGCATCAACCGCGGCACTCCGTTCGTGGTGACGCATCCCACGTCCGCCGTGGCGAAAGCGATATCCCTGTTGGCCCAGAAGGTTACGAAGGGTGGCAGCGATAAGGATGAAAAAGCAAAACCCCGTGAAAAAGGGATTTTCAAAAAGATGTTCGGCAACAAGTGAGCATCCTGATATAGGTCTGATTATTCACTTATATGCACTGGAGGACCTGAATGACAGGGAAATCGGATAAAGGACTATCGTTGATGAACCGCGTACGCCTCGAGCAGCAGGCGAAAGCAGTGGAGAAGGCTGGTGAGCAGGGCAGACGCGGCGCGGGAGCCGGAAGGATCGATCCCTTCCAAGAGCTGAAAGAGCGTATCCATGAGGAGATCATCCAGGAAATTGATCCCACGATCCTTGATTCGAAGGACAACGCGGATATAGTCAAGCAGACAGTCCAGAATATGATTATCGATAAGCTTGCAGCGGAGGAAACCCCGCTGAGCCGCTCCGACAGGGAAATGATTCTCCAGGATTTGATGGATGAAGTACTCGGTTACGGGCCGATCCAGTGTCTTCTCGATGATGACACCGTGACTGAAATTATGGTCAACGGTCCCAACCATGTATATGTTGAACAGCGAGGGAAGCTTTCACTCACCGATAAAATGTTCCATGGCAACAACCATGTGTTAAGGATAATTGAAAAGATCGTCGCTCCCCTCGGAAGGCGAATTGACGAATCGACCCCTATGGTTGATGCTCGTCTTCCCGACGGAAGCCGTGTTAATGCCATAATTCCGCCGTTAAGCCTGGTTGGTCCGACTATCACAATTCGAAAATTCAGCCGCGACCCGTTTACGATTGAGGACCTGATCGGTTTCGATACTATCACCCAGGAGATGGCCGATTTCCTCGAGTCCTGCGTAAAGGCGAGGTTGAATATTGTTGTGTCAGGTGGTACCGGTTCAGGTAAGACCACTACTCTGAATGTGCTTTCGTCATTTATCCCTGACACCGATCGCATCGTGACGATAGAGGACGCGGCCGAGCTTCAGCTCAGGCAGGAGCACGTGATAAGTCTTGAATCGCGTCCGCCGAATATTGAGGGCAAAGGGCAGGTTACGATACGCGATCTTGTGAAGAACAGTTTGCGTATGCGTCCCGACCGCATCGTAGTCGGAGAGTGCCGCGCGGGTGAGACGCTTGACATGCTTCAGGCAATGAACACCGGCCATGACGGCTCGCTCACTACAGGTCACGCCAACAGTCCTCGGGATATTATCAGCCGTCTCGAAACGATGGTTCTTATGGCAGGAATGGACCTGCCTGTTAGGGCCATTCGCGAACAGATGGCAAGCGCGATTGACGTCATCGTTCAGCAAGCGCGCATGCGTGACGGCACACGTAGGATCACCTATATCACCGAGGTCGTGGGCATGGAGCAGGACAAGATCACCCTGCAGGATATCTTCCTCTTTGAACAGACGGGTGTGGATTCGGAAGGAAAAGTTTTGGGGCGTCACAAACCCACGGGCATTCTTCCGAAGTTCATCGAGCAGTTTGACGCCATGGGCGTCGACATGCCGAGAGATATTTTCTTCCCTGAAGGGGGAATGAAGATATAGACTCCTTTGTGAGTATTCCAGGGGAGAGGAGAGATTAATATGAGTTTAGTTATTGTATTGGGATTCGTTTTCGGGGCGGTGGTCCTTTTGGGATGGGGCATCTCGTCGGCTATTTCAAAGCCGCGCCATGCGGTCAAAGACCGTCTCAAGAACTACATGGACCAGACCAACAAGTCGGAAGCCACCCAGATGAAAGGCGGCAAAACTGAAGAGCCTGAGAAGAAGAAGAACGACATCTTCTCGGGGATCGACAAGGTGCTGGAAGGCAGGACCTTTGTCCAGAAGATGATCCTCGAATTCCAGAAGGCCAATCTGAAATTGCGATATTCCGAGTATGTGGGTATCTACTTCCTTTCGGCGCTGGTGCCGGGGATCGTCGGTTTCTTCATCACCGGTAATATCACCGGGTTCTTGATGTTAGCTATACCGGGCCTGGTATTTCCAAGGCTCTATGTTCGGTTCCGCCAGATGCAGAGGATTAAGCGTGTCGATAACCAGCTTATTGATGCGCTCATGCTCATATCGAACTCACTGAAGTCCGGTTATTCATTTCAGCAGGGACTTGAACTCGTCTCCGAGGAATCACCGGAACCGATTTCATCTGAATTCAGGCGGGTCCTGATGGAAGTCAACCTGGGTATGCAGATGGATGAAGCCCTTGACAACCTGAGCGAACGGGTTCCCAGCGAGGATTTGGATCTCGTGATAACAGCGGTGAAAATCCAGAAGCAGATTGGCGGTAACCTCTCCGAGATACTCGACAGGATCGGGCATACAATCAAGGAGAGAGTCCGAATCAAGGGCGAGATCAGCACCCTTACCGCCCAGGGCAAGCTGCAGGGCATTATCCTTACATTGCTCCCGCCGGGTTTAACCATAGGTATCTATATGATGGACCCCGAATTTATGCGCCCGTTGTTTTTTACGATGATAGGGAAGATGTTGCTTGGTGTAGCGATTGTTTTACAGATATTCGGGGCAATCATGATCAAAAAGATCGTGGACATTAAAGTCTAAACGCCATAAGGCTGGTGAAGCGAAGTGATTATTCTAATTGGCATTGCAGCATTCATCTTTGTAGCGACCTTGGCATACTCATTCATCCCCCAGAAACCGCTCGTGGACCCCATCCAGGAGAGGCTCAAGGCGATGGTCAAGGATCGGGATGTTATCGACCTCACGGAGATAGAACTCAGCAAACCCTTTGCTGAAAGGGTGCTCAAACCGATACTCGATAAAATCGGGGTGCTGGTGAAGCACTTCACCCCGATGGAGGTACTGCATTCAACCCAGCATAAGATTACCGCAGCGGGTTTGAATATGCAGCCGATGACCATGATTTCCCTGCAGGTAATACTTGCCGTTATATTTCCGGGTATCTTGGCGCTCTTAGGTCTTCCCGCCAAGATGGAGGCCATGAAAGCTGCGGGGATCCTCATCGGTTCGTGTCTCATGGGTTACATGGTTCCCAACATGTGGTTGAAGAGCAAGGTGAGCGCCAGGGCAATGGAGATCAGGCGTGCCCTTCCCGACGCACTCGACCTCCTTTGTATCAGCGTAGAAGCCGGACTCGGTTTCGATCTCGCGTTGATGAAAGTTGTCGAGAAGACCAAGAACGCGTTGAGCGTGGAATTCGGTCGAACCCTGCTCGAGATCCGGATGGGTAAGCCTCGCCGTGAATCATTGAAAGATATGGCGACCAGGTTGGATGTGGATGATTTGAACCAGTTTATCAGTGCGCTCGTTCAGGCGGATAAGTTAGGTGTATCCATCGGTAACGTGCTGAGGGTCCAGTCCGACCAGATGCGGAATAAAAGGCGTCAAAGGGCTGAAGAAACAGCCCAGAAAGCCCCGTTGAAGATGAGTTTCGTGCTGGTATTCTTTGTCCTCCCGGCCCTGCTTATTGTATTGCTCGGCCCGGCCGCCATTGCTGTAATGCAGCAGCTTGGCGGAAGCGTGGGGAGTGGGTAACAGCTGTGAGGGGAATACAGGCGGAAATTGAGTCGTGCGATAGTGTTATTGCCACTAATGTACGCAAGGCAAAAGGCTTCTTCGGGAGGCTCAGGGGATTGATGTACCGTAACACGCTGCCCGAAGGCGAAGCCCTGATGATCGAGCCTTGCGATGCAATACATACGTTCGGGATGCGTTTCGCCATTGATGTTCTGTTCCTCGACGCGGAGGGCGTGATTGTGAAAGCCCTGCGTTCGCTCAAGCCGGGAAAGATCGCAAGGTCCGTGAGAAACGGATGCGCGGTTCTTGAGATGAACGCCGGAAGCCTCCCGGGAGACATGGAACTCGAGGGCAAAGCTGTTAAATTCTCAAAATGAAAAAACGAGTCAGCATGCAAGCATAGGTTATAGGGGCCGGTCATCACCGGCCCCGCTTTCATTTTTCCTGCTCATTTTCCCCGCTCATTTTCCTGCTCATTTTCCTGCTATAATGGCGAAATCAAGGAGGTTTGACCTGGGACGAAGATCGCCCATATACCTGTTGGCATTCGCCCTTTTATTCATTACCACGTTCCCGCCCGGAGCTGGGGCTGCGCCCGATGAGCCGTTCACGATTATCAGGGCAACATGGGGTGAAAGGGAATGGGAAGTGCATCAGTTCACTCTCCTTCCCGATTCCGGACCTACCGTTTCAATTTCGCCACCAGGAAATACCGGGAGTGTGAAGTGTTCGATAATCGACTATGCATTGTTCAGGGCGAGATACGTGATGAAGTTCGAGGGGGAATTACGCGAGGGGCTGGCCGGGGAATTCACTGCGCGTGACAGGATAAAACGGGCTTCACATATCTCAACATACCTCTTCTGTTCACCCCTCTGGCCGCTGCACATTCTATGGGAACTGCCCCTGGCCGGTGCCGAGAAGGAAAGATCGCTGGACAAGGAGGGGATATCGCTCGTATTACCATCGGTCGAGCCTGGTGGAATCGGTGAAATCCCTTGCAGGATGGATGATACGGGTGTTTTGGATTATGCTGACTTTGCCTTGCCGGATACAGGATGGCAGGGGGCCGGGTTATTAATGTCATACCAGGTAAGAGACAAGATTCATATGTGGGACATGTTCCCCGGCTGGCCTCGTGAGGTGCAGGGTAGTGTGCTGTTGATACTCGATTCACCGGCGGATACAGGCTATTTTATTTCTTCCAACGATCCCGACATGCCGAAGAGAGTATTATCACATTGGCCCGGGCGCTATGAATGGGCTCTCGGAAGGATCGTCCATGTTCACCACGGGGGAGGGTCGTATCTTAGCTACCGGCGCACGAAGGTCAGGTCATACGAGGAAATCGAAATTTGGGCCTATCCATTGGATGGACATCAGAAGATCTATGGTATCCCGGAAGAACATACTTTGGAGAATGCATGGCCCGTGAAAGGCAGCATCATAAGGCAGCACCCCTGGGTGATGTACATTATTGGGATAATAATCTGCTATGTAGTTTTTCATATCGTCAATATTTTCTTGCTGAGGATAAAATATCCCAATCCCCTTTCCGGAGCAATATATGACCCGGTGGTCTCACATATCTTCATCCTGGTTTTTGCGACCATCCTGTTGCCGTTATTCGGGTTGGGCTGGATTGCCGGGGCGTATCTCGCGGGGCGTTACCTGCATTGGCGGCATCCCGGCGCGAAATACACCTGGGGGGCGATGTTGACCTATGTCCTTGTCACAACCGCAATATTCGAGCTGGTATTCGCCAACCCCCTGTGGGTTTAAAAACACAATCCTTTGATTGCATTGATATATCATTTCTGATATATTTGCCTTACTCTTAGCGCCCTGATTTGGCTTATTGGCGCGGGAACAGGCTACATCGCTATGGAAGACGAAGTTACCCGGGAGGAGGAAAATTCGGCTGAGCCCATCGACGAATTCAGTGAGGAGTCGGTGAGCGAGGTTGAACCTGAATCGAGTGAAGCACCTCCCGGTGCTGATGAAGCCGACGATGCCGTAGAGGATGCCATGGATGATGAGGTTCCCGACGAGGAACCCGGTGAAGGAGGCGGCAAAGCCCTTCAGCATTCAATAGGGCTCGGGCTTCCGTCCGACCGTTTCAGGATCGTGCTGCCCAAGGGATCGTTTCCGCCGTTATCGGTGCGGCAGCAGTTCATTGCAAGGCTGCGTGATCGTGACAAGGTATCGTTCCGTATCTTCCAGGGGGACGAGGACCTTGCCAGCCAGAATGAGTTACTGGTTGAGATAGGGCTGGTTGGTATTGCCCTTAACAATGAAGATAAAGCGTTCCTTGAATTGGACTTTCACCTGAATCTCGAACTTATCCTGAGGATAAGGCTGTTGGATAAGTTCGGTGAGAAGGAAGCGTTTGCCGTCCTGGATATAGGCAAAAGCCCGAAAGCGGTTATCCGCCAGGACAGTATGGTCCTTTTCATGGAGAAGATGGAATCGCTCGAACGCCGGATTACCGAGATAGGGGAGAAGTTGGATTCCCGGTAAGTGGGTGGGGAACAGAATTGGCGGTTGATGTAATATCGGCAGCACTTAGGAGGTTCTCTGGAAATGGCACAAAGCGCCGAGGAAAGAGAGAAAGAGATCAAGGAGCTTACGCTCAAATTCGAGATCGAGAAGCAGAAAAATCGTAAGCTTCAGCAGGAGATCGACATCCTGAAACAGAAACTTGAGAAGCAGCAGATACAGCCGAAAGCCGCGCCTGTAGCCAGCAGTGCTCCGGCACCGCCTTCCGGTCGGCCATCGGCGCCCGGGGGAGTACCTGCCGCCGCGCCTTCCATGCCGGCTCGGGCCGATGGAGGTGAATCCAAGGCTACGCAGTTTATCGACAGCGGGTTGAAGGACTCGGTTGCCGGTGTCGAGATCGAGGAACTTCGCCAGAAACTCGTCACGTTGGAGCAGCAATACCGGCAGGCTGAGCAGGAGAAATGGGATATCGCCCGTAAGAACATCGAGCTGAAAGAAGAACATCAGCGGTTGAAGGTGAAGGGCATCAATCTCAAAAAGGATATTGAAAGCCATAACGAGAAGCTGGACCGTAAGGAAAACCAGAACTTCAAGTCGAGGCTGGAGATTACGGACCTCAAGAAAGATAATTCGAGGGTTGAAGAACGTGCCGGTGAAGCAGAGAAGCAGCGCGAAGCTCTCGATAAGCAGATAGAGGATATTGAAAAACGCTTGGAGAATGAGCGTGATAAGCTCAAGGAAGACAGGCGCTTGAGAGATATGGTGCATTCCGAGTTCATGCGTTACAAGGATATGTTAGCCGAGTATGAAACCCATTGGGCCGCAAGATGGTTTAACCGTTAGTGAATATCTGATACAAACCCTGAGTGCTGTTTGCAACAAGGAGTATAATAATGGCTGAAGACAGACTGATCCTCAAAGAAAAGATCAAGCTCAAGAAAGAGATCGGGCTTGTCGGGAACCAGATAGATGCTACCAAAAAGAGCAGGGAAGATAAGATAGTCGAAAACGAACAGGTGGAAAAAGATATCAAGGTTGTCGAAGAGGAGAACATCAAGCTTGAAGAGCAGATACAGGATCTTGAGGAGCAGATCGCCGAACTCGACGCCGAGTTCAAGGAAGCCCAGCTCACCGCGGGACGTCTTCGCAAGATGATCAAAATGAGTACCGGGAAATCGGAAACCGAAGAGGCCACTATCAAGAAGTCCACTAAGGAACTGCAGGGACTGAATGAAAACCTCGACAAAGTGCGGCGGGATATCAAGCGGGAAATTGACGAACGCAAGAACATAGAATATCAACTGAAGACCACGAAATCCCGGATCGACGAGATGGAGAGCAAGGCATTGGCCAAGATTTTTGTCACGCGCAGGCTCAAGAAGGATGAAAGATTCTTCCCCAAGGGCAAAACCATCTCTGAGGCTGCCGCGGAACAGGCCGCCCAGATGGAGAAGGATCGTGATGCCGCCGAAGCCGCTGCCAACGCCGCCAATCTTAAAAAGGCTGACGAAGCCAAAAAACGCGCCGAGGCGAAAGCCGCCGCCGAAGCCAAAACGGTGGAAGATGCATCCGAGGAAGACCTTGACCTTTCATTGTAGTTTTGTAGATTAAAACAAACACAAAAACTCAACCGGCTGTACGTCCGGTTTTTTCTTTAGCTTTATACAGGGGTTTGGCTCTATAATGTGCGGGAGCCGATTATGCCAAAAGCAAGTGTGATAATAGTAAATCTCAACGGACGCGATTTCCTCGCGGAATTACTGCCCGGCCTGCTCGAACAGGATACGGCCGGAATGGATCTCGACGTGCTCATCGTTGACAACGGCTCACGCGACGGCAGCGTGGAATTCATCGAAATGGAATTCCCACAAATCCGGGTACTGCGTCTCGATATGAACCATGGCTTCGCCCCGGCAGTGAACAAGGGTGTTGAGCAGACCGATGGCGATTACATCATCCTCCTGAATAACGATTGCCGGGTGAGGAAGAATTGGCTTGCTGAACTTATTCACCCGTTCAAAGCTAATGAGAATATTGCCTGCGTGGGAAGCCTGATACTGGATACGTCGGGCAAATCGATAGATTTCCATTACGGCACCGCCAATATATTCGGATGGGGATTCCAGCAGGGCAGGGGGGATGCGTCATCCACCGCGCGAACCGAACCGTTCCGGACATTCTTCGCGTGCGGAGCGGCATGCGCGTTCAGGCGGGATGTATATACCGAAGCCGGGGGATTGTTAAATGAGACATTCGCATACTTCGAGGATGTCGAGATCGGGTGGCGACTCAACGCTCTCGGCCATGAAGTATGGATGAACCCCGCGTCGATGGTGGAACATCATCACGGGGCGACCGTCAGTCGATTCGGCAAGGGATTCCATGCATTTCTGACCGAACGTAACGCCCTCCTCAATGCCTGGTGCAACTTAAGTCCGGAGGAAGGCGCGGTTATCGTTCCGGTCGCGATGTCGTTATCATCACTGAGATTCGCGGCAAGATCTGGGTTGACTCCGGAGGATCCTCTTGGCGAAGAGGGGCTCAGGTCAATATTGCATGCAAGGGGCGATGAACCCATCAAACGCGGCACCGTCGATGGCATGAAAGATATGCTTAAGAAGAGGGGTTCGGCCATTGGCATTGATGGTGGAGCGCCGCTTGAGGCGGTTGCCGATTTCGGCAGGCTGATTCCAAAGGTGCAGGCACGACGAGATCGCTTAGCGAAACAACGCAAGGTGAGGACATCCGATTTGCTGGAATTTTTGGGAGAGCCCTTCAGACCTGTTATCGGCCACCCGCGTGAGAAGGCTTTCATCGAAGAGATTAAACCTTACATAATGGAGATCATCGGGTAGGATTTCATTATCACTCAGGCCGGGCTTTGTTTAATAGGATGTTGTTACCCTGGGCATTTGGTTTCTATCTGGTGGGGCTGGGTGCCGGCATGAATTACGACGCGGCACCCGAACAGATGGCGATACTCATACTGATCGGCATCGCCACATCCCTTTCCCTGAGAAAATTCAGGATTGCATCGATCATCTTCGTGCTGTGCTGCCTTCCCTTGGGTGGGATATTCGGAAGGATCGTCGCCGAGAAAAAGGCAGCGGATATATTGCCAGGCATTTATTTAGAATACGATTCCGCGACACCCCTGCGGATTTACGGCTGTGTTGTTGAGGATGATCTCAGCCCTCATGGCAGGGACGCGGTAATCGTTATGACCGATGTAATCGAAAGCCGTGGGAGATTCAATAACATCCAGGCAAGGCTGCTTGTTTTCTATCCAACAAATGAAATCGTTATCGTTGTTGGGAACCGCATTACTTTCGATTGCACGTTGGGTGAAAAAGAGAGATACCTTGATTCCATGCAGGTGAGAAACCTGTTCGCTGATGCATGGTGTGTCGCACAAAGGGGAAGCCTGCGGCACTATGATGCGCCCGGTGCCGGTGTGTCCTGGTTTCTGAGATTCAAGGATTCCCTGGTCGGCAACCTCACCGAGGGTTTGCAGGGGGATTATGCATCACTCAACCAGGGGGTTGTATTCGGAAGATCGGCGGGGGATATGTCAGCGGGGTTGGAGAAAAAATTCTATGATGCCGGGATCAGTCACCTGGTAGTTGCTTCAGGCGCGCAGGTTGCCCTGATGATATTCCCGTTTCTTACGATGTATGACAGGATGCGAAACCGGTGGGCGCGGGCGATCCTGTTCATCTTCATGGCGGTTGCGATGATCGTGCTCTACTTCATTGTCGGCCACGAATCGTCAATATTGCGCGCGATCAGTGTCGGATATGTGCTTTTGATCGGACGTGCGATCGGACGTCCGGGGCATGCACTGAATTCCATTGCATTTGCGGGCATGCTGTGGCTGATTATTGCCCCTGACCTGGTGAATGATGCCGGTTTCCTTCTCTCCTATTCAGCGGCGTTCGGAATCCTCTATCTTGCCCCCGTACTGGTTGCATGGGTTGAGAGACGTTATCCAAAAACATTGAGAGGCGCTTCCATTCGGGAACCCTTTCCGTGGAATGCCTACTACTGGATCAAGCGGAATCTCATCCACATCATGATAATAACCGTCACGAGCCAGTGGGGCGTAATGCCGATCATCGCCATGAAGTTCGGCAGGATATCCTTCAACGGTATCCTCGCCAACCTCTTTGCCGTTCCCGCCGGTGCGGTGGTTCTCATGCTCGGCGCGGTTTCAGGTGTGCTGGGTTTCATACATCCGGCGTTGTCCATGGTGCTGAACATCGCCGCATGGCCATTCCTGCATGTGATGATGAGTACAGCCGAATTCTTCAGTGGTTTGGGAGTGCTGACGATTCAGCATGTCAGACCTTCGCTTCTGGTAGTTGTGGCATATTACGTGGTGACCATTACGGCGATAGAAATGCTGAAGCACGGAACCGGTGTGCTTTCATTAGCTTCACGCATAAAAAAGGGGGATCTGGATGTGATTGACGAATAGCCGTTAGACGGACTCATCCTGCTCTTCGACAACCGGGGTAGCTTCAACCACTGCGGGAGCAGGAGTTTCGACTACGCCGGCTTCCTTGAGGTTGGAGTGATAACGATGCATCAGTCTTGATTTATATCTCGCCGCGGTATTGCGATGTATCAGTCCCTTTGTGACCATCTTGTCGATGACACGGGTGGCACTGGCCACCGTCGTCCTGGTGGTGTCAGCCGCGATGTCCGATGCGATGGCTTCCCTCGCGTCGCGTACATGGTTGCGCAATTGCGAACGCAGGGCGCGATTGCGAAGCCTGAGCTTTTCATTCTGTCGCTGACGCTTAAGTTGCGATAAGTTCTTTTTCAAAGGTTTACACCACTCTCCAAGTCATATTGCACGAGCCGGGTATTTTAGCAAAATAAGCGGTGAATGTAAAGGTTTTCAGAACCTCTAAACATTATGATCAATCGCAACGGGTAGCGCACCCTTCAGGGTGCGACCTCTCTGAAATCAGGCAAGACGCATCTTGAAAGGCGCGCTGCCCAATTGGATAAGATGGGGACAGGCACCGGATTTGCCGCACAGTTACATGATGGTGAATTATGCGGTAGTGCGTGCGGCAAGTCCGGATGCCAGTCCCCCGAGAG
>CBDVBS010000067.1:0-11953 GCA_965372275.1 uncultured bacterium
CTGTTATAAGGCTGCCATGTGGGAAAAGCGTCCGCATTCCGTGTGCCACCGCTACTCCGCGTCTTCGCGGATAGCGGTGTTATGTTGTTCAGGGCTTTGGATAACCTGTTATCCGAATTTGAATCGCACGCCGAATCCGCCTCGGGGATAACGCCACTCAATATTCAGATACGGGCAGCCCACCTTGCATGAGCCGCATTCGAGGCAATTTTCAAATGCAATAAGCAGCTTGTCATCTTCCCATTTGTATGTCTCCGCCGGACAGAAGATCGTGCATGGTTTGCGCTCGCAATCAGCGCATACCAACGGGTCCTTCAGGACAAGGTGGCTCTCTTCATCCGATTTCGTTGTGACGGTATATAACTTGTCTTCTATGTTCATCGGAAATTCCTCCAGAAGCCCCAGGCGTCCCTGATAGCCTGCCATATCCCGATGTCCTTCAATGCCCGTGAGATTATTTCCTTCTGCTTGTCGCGTTTCGGGACCCCGTCAACTGTCAGCCATTCCTTGAATGCCCAGTCGGCAAGCTCAGGGTATTTTGTGAGCAGATGCGGGTTTTTCTCGATGAAGCCCACGATGTTCCGATATTTATGCAGGTCTTTGAAAATGAAAGTTTTTCGTAGAAATGTCTCATACAGCTTCAATCTCCCGGCCGAGAAATCACCGGCTTCTTTCGCTTTCAAATATACCTGCGCGGCGGTACGTCCCGATTGCATCGCCATGTTCGAGCCTTCGCGATGAACGCCGTTCACAAATTGGACCGCGTCCCCGGCGAACATAACGCCGTTACCATAAAGTTGCGGGATTCCGAAGTATCCACCCTCGGGGATGGTATGCGCCATGTATTCAATCATCTCGGAGTCCCTTATTAACGGGGCGACGAGCGGATGCGATTTCATTCCTTCGAGCAATTCCGACGGGTTAAGCTCTTTTTCGACCAGGCCGCTAAGGAGAGTACCCAGCCCGATGGAGATCGTGTCTTTGTTTGTATAGATGAAGCCGGTGCCGAGTATTCCATGAGTTATCGGACCGACTATTTCAATCGTCACTCCCTGCTCGTCATTTATTCCGAAACGGTTGTTTATTACTTCCCTGTCAACCGCGTGGATTTCCTTGACCGCCAATGCAAGCTGCTTCTGCTCATACTCCTTCCTGAAACCATGCTTCAATGCCAACAGCGAATTGCACCCGTCCGCAACGATCACGCAATCGGCGTAGATATTCCCTTCCTCACGACCTGTTCGTACGCCCACCACCTTGTCATTCCTGACGATAAGTTCTTCGACAACGGTTTCAGGCACGAGTGTCGCGCCGGCATCCTCGACCGCATCGGCGAACCACGCGTCGAACTTCACGCGAAGCACCGTATGCGCATTCGCGACTTCATCGAACTGCTTGTGACGATGCCCGATGGTGATTCCGCCATCTTCGGTGAGAACCCATAATCGTTGTTCGATAACTTTTCGTTCGAGTGGGGCATCGTCGATGAGGTCACCGAGCATTTTACGCATCGGTTGTTCGTAGATGACTCCGCCCATTACATTCTTGGTGCCGGGAATATCTCCCCGCTCTATGACGACAACCTCGATGCCTGCTTTTGCTAAATGGTACGCGGCAGTCAATCCTGCTAACCCGCCTCCGACAACAACACAGTCGCACCGGATCGCATCCTCGTCTTCTTCATCCTCTTCAATTTCCTCGATCCGGGGTTCAGGCTCAGGCTCCGGCACGGGTTCAGTCTCTTCCTGCATCTCTATCAGCGGTTCAACTTCGGGAATTACTGACGGTTCCGCTTCTGCCTCGGATTCGCTTTCCATCTCCGGTTCCGGTTCGGTGCCTTCAATTCTTTCTTCGTCCATCGCTAACCTCATGTCCCCTGTTTGGCCTATAATATGGCTATAATCTGTTTCTGAAAAGCCGGTTGCAAATTACAACTCGTCACGTTGTCAGGATATTTGATTTGTACCGGGATTGCAATGATATATGGCGGACGAACTTCGCATAGCATTTAAAACATTAGGCTGTAAGCTCAACCAGTATGAAACCGTCGCAATACGCGAGGCGGCGGAGTCACGCGGGTTCCGTGTCGTACGCTTCAAGGAAGTCGCCGACATCTATATCATCAACACCTGCACCGTGACCGGACGGGCCGACTACCATTCGCGCCAGCAGATACGCAAAGCGCTGAGGCGTAACCCCGATGCCTATATCGCAGTCTGCGGGTGCTACGGGCAGGTGAACGCCGAAGCATTGGCGAAGATCGAAGGCGTTGACCTTGTCACCGGCAACCTCGAAAAAACATATATTCTCGACCTGATACCAACCCCCCCGGTGAAGGCGGAATCGGCGCGAATTGAAGTCGAACCGATCACCGCCGCATCTAAGGTTACATCCCACCGGCTGAACCAGTTCGGCGGATTGACCCGCGCGTTTGTGAAGATCCAGGACGGATGCGACTACCGCTGCGCCTATTGCATAGTGCCGGACGCGAGAGGGCCTTCCCGTTCGAAAGCAATGGTGGATGTGATCGACGAGGTCGGACATCTTGCATCCCGGGGTTTCGGTGAAGTCGTATTGACGGGAGTACACCTCGGATGCTGGGGTAAGGATATCGGCATAAAACTCATAGACCTTCTTCAGGAAGTGGTGACCCTTGAAAATCTGCACAGGCTCCGGTTGTCATCAATCGAACCTGTCGATATGACCGGCGAGCTGATCGAATTCATCCTCAACGAACCGCGAATCTGCCGGCATCTCCATCTTCCCCTTCAATCGGGACATCCCGGCATTCTCAAATCAATGGGACGACCATATACGCCCGAAGATTATGCCGGCATAGTTAATCGAATCAAATCCGCCGACAGCGGATGGTGTATCGGCGCCGATGTGATCGTGGGATTCCCCGGTGAAGGGGATGAAGAATTCAATGTGACAAGCGACTTCATCGAGTCGATCCCGTTGAGTTATCTGCATGTATTCACCTACTCCGAGAGGGCGGGAACCCGCGCCGTGGATATGCCCGGCAAGGTGCCGCATCCCGTCCGTGATGCGAGAAACCGAATATTGAAAGATATCTCCAAACGGAAAAGACATGCGTTCGCGGACAGTCAGAAGGGCGTACCGCTGGAACTTCTCATCGAAAATCAACGCGATCGCGAATCGGGTAAATTGGTCGGCATAAGCGATAACTACCTGAGAATCCTCGTCGATGGTTCCGACAATCTCCATAGGGCTTTCCTGATGGGGATGCTGGACGATTTCCTCCCGGATCGCGAAATGTGCGCGGGGCATCTCGAATAAAGTTATTCTCACTGGAAAACATTGTGTCATCCTAATCATATACATAACGATACTATTCCGCGGGAATTGTATCGGGTAGGGGTCCATTCTTAGCTGCCGTCGAGGTTGTACCGGATGGGACAATATCTCATATATGCGCTAAAGGGGGGGGTGTATCTCAAATCCCTGGGTTATGGCGGGAATGATGTAGCCGATGCGGCAGCTTCAATTGCATCGAAGCTTGAGAGTTTCGGCATTGATTCCATCGATCCCGAGGAAATCACAAAAGCCGTTCAGGACACTGAGAAATCAGAGCATTTGCTGACATCTGATCCTCCGGAGGACTTCCCCGGCAGATGCTGGGTCGAAGTCAATGATGATGAAGGGGCGGCTTATATCACGCTCACGTCCCCATTGGGGAATGGAATGGGCGTTGAGGGATCTGAGATCAGGGATGAAATCAGTGAAGCGGGTGCGGGGGAGTTCCTGTTGCTCGAGGATGAAGTAACATCCGCGATTGGAAAAGCGAAGAACGCGGATGAACCATACACGTGTAAAGTCGCCGAGCGTCGCGATGCAATTGCCGAAGTGGAAATCTCCCAGGATAACCTTGAGGTATTCCTCACCACGAAATGCCCTCATGGCGGCGCGCAACTGACTGTTGACACCGTTATGAATGCACTGGACGAAAAGGAAGTGAAGTTCGGTATCCTTGATGAAGAGATCGAGCGAATCGTGACAGAGGGTGAAGAAGTCACGAAAATTCTGATTGCCCGGGGTAAGGAACCGATCAACGGTGAGGACGGAAGGATAGAATATCACTTCGATGCATTCCTGGAAAATACGGGCCCACGAATAGATGAGGAGGATATTGCCGATTTCAAGGAATTGGGCTTGTTTGAGAGCATAAAGCCCGGCGAAATCCTCGCTGCCCGCATACCGCCGACTACAGGCGAGGATGGCACCAATGTGCTTGGGGATCCGGTTCCCGCGACTCCCGGCAAGGATGTTTCGCTGCCCATCGGGAAGAACACCGAGGAGGGGGATGATTCGAATACGCTCGTGGCAACATGTGAAGGACAACCCAAGCTCGTCAGCGGAAAGGTTACGGTGGATGAAGTCCTGACCGTTAAGGGTGATATCGACCTCAGCACGGGTAACATCGATTTCGTCGGCTCGGTGGTCATCCAGGGGGCAATCTCAAGCGGTTTCAAGATAAAATCCGGAGACAGTGTCACATGCCTGGATGTTGTCGAGGGCGCCGAGATCGAAGCTGTCGGAGATGTGAGTCTCAAATGGGGGATGAAAGGACAGAACAAGGGAAAGATAACAGCCGGTGGGAATGTAACGGCCAAGTTTCTCGAAACATGTTCAGTCATAGCCGGTGGGTCGGTCATCGTTGAGGATTTCATACTCGGCTCACAAGTCAGGGCAACGAGCGAAATCACCTGCATCGGAAGCAAGGGATGGATAGCAGGTGGGCACCTTTCGGCTGGACGAACAATTTCATGTAAGATGCTCGGTAACGAGATGGGTATTAAAACAATTGTGGAAGTCGGAGTTAAACCGCAACTGCGGGATGAATATGAAGTGCTGAAAGCCCGTCTGGGTGAGGTTGTTCCCAAGTTGAACCAGATGGTCAAAACACTCGAGCAGCTCGATGAATTGCATGCGAAGGGACCTTTAGACGAAACGAAATCCGAATTCAGGATGAGACTGCAAACTTTCCTACCGCCGATGGACCGGGAGTATCACACTGGCCGTAAGCGCCTTGTTGAAATTGCGGAAATTCTCCAGGCCACGCATGAAGGACGAATCACCATCGCCGAATCCGCACACCCCGGCGTTCATCTCACTATTGGACACGCCCAGGTGCAATTACATGAAACGTGGGGAGTCGTAGCATTCACCAGCGACGGTGATGAAGTGCGGACATCCACGCCATAGTCTTGACAACCCCGTCACTTACGCTATATTTGTCGTTTTTTGGACAGTTGTTTTCGGATACCGGGAGCATCTTTGCGTTAATTCGTTAAACCCCGGACCGATAAAAACCTGAGGACCACGGAGGCTCCTTGTGAATTTAAGTGGATTCATCTACCTGGCTCCGGTGATGGGAATCATCGGGTTTGTTTTTGCTTTAGCTGTTTACAGCAGGATTCGGGCAACTCCCGTGTCGGACCCCGAGATAAGCCGCATCGCCGGATATATCAAACGCGGTGCGTTGACGTTCATTAACCGCGAGTACCGCATGCTCATTATGTTCATCGTGGTGGTTTTTTTCGTGATCGGACTCGCTATCACCTGGGGGACCGCGATCGCGTTCCTCGTCGGTGGCCTGTGTTCGCTTTCCGCCGGATACATCGGGATGCTCTCGGCGTGCGACGCCAACTCGCGCACCACCGATGCCGCCGCGAACAAGGGGGAGGGCGCGGCATTGTGGATGGCGTTCCAGGGCGGTTCGGTTATGGGAATGACCGTTGCCGCTCTCGGAATATTGGGCCTTGGGGTGCTGATCATAGTCCTTGACAGAATAATCCCGGTTGGTGAATCCTCTCACTGGCAGAGTATTGCCCGTGTGATATCCGGGTTCTCGATGGGCGCATCATCAGTGGCACTCTTCGCACGTGTCGGGGGAGGTATCTTCACAAAGGCCGCCGATGTAGGCGCCGACCTTGTCGGTAAAACAGAAGCCGGTATCCCCGAGGATGACCCCCGTAACCCCGCTGTTATTGCGGACAACGTCGGAGATAATGTCGGTGACATCGCCGGTATGGGTGCCGACCTGTTTGAGAGCTTCGTCGGTTCCATCGTCGCCGCGATTGCATTGGGAGCACTGTTCATGGTCGGTCAGATAAACTGGGTTGTGTACCCGCTCGTTGTTGCATCGATTGGAACATTAGCTTCGTTGTTCGGTGTAATATCATTCGCTGGTATGAAAGACCGCGGCCCGTCCAAAGCACTCGAGGGAAGCACATACGTGGCAGGCGTCCTCGCGGTAATAGGCGCGGGAATATTCTCATGGTATTTCTTTCATCACCTCGGACCGTTCCTCGCAGTTCTTTCTGGAATCATCGCGGGAATCATCATCGGACGTCTCACCGAATTCTACACATCCGGCCGGGTCATCCAGGATTTAGCCAGGCAGTCCCTGACAGGATCGGCGACGAATATCATCGCCGGACTGGGGCTTGGGATGTTCAGCACATTCCTTCCGATGATAGTGATATGTTTAGCAATATTAGCTTCTATCATTTCCATCAATATGGGTGATTACTCGCAGTTAGCCCAGATGGTTGGTATGACCGCCGACCAGCTTCCGTCGCAGGCGCTGCTGTCTGTTTACGGCATCGCCCTTGCCGCGGTCGGTATGCTCTGCACCGTGGGAATCGTGATGTCGGTTGATGGTTACGGCCCCATCGCCGATAACGCCGGCGGACTTGCCGAGCAGACACATCAGGAACCGGAAGTACGCCGCATCACCGATAAGCTTGACGCGATGGGCAACACAACCGCCGCCATCGGCAAGGGATTCGCGATCGGCTCAGCCGCGATGACTGCATTGGCGCTGTTCAGCGCGTACGCGCAAACATATAACAGTCTTCATAACGTGACCATGGTTATCGATATATTGCAGGCCGATGTTGTAATCGGCGTGCTGCTCGGCGCGGCGATGCCGTTCCTCTTCTCCTCGCTTGCGATAAAAGCTGTCGGAAGCGCCGCGAACAAAATGATTATCGAAGTCCGGCGGCAGTTCAAGGAGATCCCCGGCCTTCTCGAAGGCAGGGAAGGTGTCGAAGCGGATTACGAAAGGTGCATAGATATTTCCACCGAGTCGGCACTTCGCGAAATGATTCTCCCCGGCCTGATAGCTGTTCTCGCGCCGATCATCGTCGGGTTCCTTCTTGGTGCGCAAGCTGTCGGCGGACTGCTCTGCGGTTCGGTCGCGGCTGGTGTGTGTCTCGCGATCTTCATGGCCAACGCGGGCGGGGCATGGGATAACGCGAAAAAATGGATCGAGGAAGGCAACCTTGGCGGCAAAGGCTCGCCCGAACATTCAGCAGCGGTTGTTGGAGATACGGTTGGCGACCCGCTCAAGGACACCAGCGGTCCGTCACTGAATATTCTCCTTAAGCTGATGTCAATCGTAAGCCTCGTCTTCGTGGGGGTTTTCCCATTCGAAGGCTGGCTGTTTCAACTGATGAGTTGATTTGCTGAATATTGAATTTTCCCCGACTATGACCACCGCGCATCTTCAATGCGCGGTTTTTTTATAACATGACGGGTGCCGCCTACAAACGAGTCTTCGAAGTTTGTAGGTGACTCATGGTAGATTTCTGTCTGGATATGGCCGAATTGATACTTCTGCGACAGCCTTTTTTTACAGCAAGCTGGGTACCGTAGGTCTCTGACCTACGGCGTTACGTAAGTGCAAGTGTAGGTCGGGAGACCTACACTACCCGTTCAATGAAATGTTTGTTACTGGGATTGGTATTATTCATCTTCCGGAGGGTTCAGGAATTTTTCTATATATGCATCTTGCAATTCATATCTGTTGTCGGTGGTTAGGTATTCAATTGCATCTAATGCCGCCTGCCGTACATATTCGCTCGGATCTTCAGCCGCAACTTCCTCAAGGAGTTTTATATCCAAATTCGGTTCGTAATCAAAATAACCAAGAGTCAGGACTCCATAGAATCTCGTCTTTGCAGATTCATCATGAAAAAAATCAATGAAGGTTGGAGAATAATCACTCTTATGAAAATCGTTGATATTGATTGCATCGAGCACGCACTTCATTTTTTCAATATCAGAGATAAACTTCATACTCTCTACAAAAAAAGGAACCGGAGTAACATCTAACCTATGCAGGCTAATATCGATAGCATTACAATAGTCTTTGTCATCTGTTGTAATGAGGTAATCAAATAAAACCGGGACTACCCTGTCAGCATGAGAAGGCCCCAGTGCGCCAAGAGCGTTGATGGCTTCTCCACGTACACACTTGTCTTTGTCATCAAGCATCTCGACGGCTTTTGGGAAAAGGTCGTAAGACTCGGGGTTGATCTTTCCCAATAACCACAGGATGTTTCTTCTTACATCCGGATTCTCATCGTCAAGTGCATCGACTAGTAACTTGATGTCTTCCGATTCCGATGTAACCTCCATAAGTGTTAATGATGCACGCCGACAAAGCGTATCATCTGAATACTCGGTTAAGGAGAATATCTCTTCGTCGGGTGAATTGTGTCTATGGATAATAAGCACTTTGCGACCGATGTGACCTCTTGTTTCCATTTTGGCCCAATCAGGCTCGTATTCCTCAATCACTTCCAATAGATAGGATTCCGGATTCTCGCGTTGTAGGAGTTCAATCAAATCCTCACCATTTTCTACTTTGTTAAGGATATCGGAATCCCTCGTCCCAACCGACGCAACCCTTATAATTTCGATGAGATCACCTGTGATATACGACATTGCAGGTCCATATTTATAGAGAGCTGACATTGCTTCTATACGTAATCGTCCTTTGTGCATGGCTTCCATAAGGAGAGGAATTGATTCCGTATATTCCGGATGTAATCTGGAAAGGATAATGGCTGCTCTTACGCGAACATAATAATTATCATCGTTGTGAAAAATAACCTTAAGTGTCGATATTAACGCCTGTGTCTGGTCTTTCATCACTGATTCAATTGTGGTACGAGAGTTATTGGCAATCTCCTCTAATGCTTTTTCTCGCACGCGGGGATGCTCATCATTTAGTGCATTAACCATGATTGGGATGTAGTCCTCGTATCTACGCCTGGATCGTGTGACAGGTCCAGATATTGTTGTTTCTATCATCACCCAAGGCAGGTTATCCAAAACTTGTACCCTTATGTAAGGGTCAGGATCACCAAGTAGTTCTATCAGGAAAGGAAAGATATCTTCCTCTTCCTCAATGCGGCACAGGCCGGTGATTGCCCCCATCCTGACATTTGTGTTCGTATCACTCTTGGCAACATTCCTGAGCTCGGTTTTTACACTGGCTGGGTAGCCCGGTAATTCAGCGAAACAGACCAGATCCTCAATTGCCACCAATCTCACCTTTGGATCATCATCCTTAAGATCTCTGAATGACTCCACGGTGTCGCACCCATAAAATGTGAGAGAAAGGAATAAGATCAATACGGAGATGGCCATCCATTTGATAAACATAACAAACCTCTTCCCGTTGATTTTATCTGTAAGACGCCCTTAGTCCCGGATTGTTGCATCTGTGTAACCCACGAATCCCATTTCGTGGGTTACCATCCAAATGTCTTTGCTCATGGATTAACCACAACCACCGTCCCCACCGGTATCACTTCATACAACTCCTCGATATCCTCATTATCCAACGCGATGCATCCCAGTGTCCAGTCACTCTGCGAGCCGCTCCCGTGAATGAATATCTCCCCGCCAAGCGCGGTATTCCACGGTGGTTGACGTCCATTCTCAATCGCGTTGACAATGTTCTCATATTCATCCTGCGTGATAATCCCCCTGCGAATCCCACCCGTTGCATCTTTGATATTCGGGTAACTCATACCAATCGACAAATGAAAACTGCTGTGTGGATTCTTCTGGCATATGTAATATTCCCCTTCTGGCGTACGTCCATCCCCTTCCCTCTCCTTATCTCCCTCAGGGGCGAATCCGAGCCCGATTCGATATGACTTCACGACCTCTTCACCGTCATACAAATCAAGACGCCGTTCCGACTTCCACACAATAATCTTTGGAGCGTCGATTGGATCTTCGATCGGAACCTGTTCGACAACTTCCGGCTCATCGCTGTCTGGTGCATCAACGGGCGATTTGGCGACGGGTGTATTTGCGACAGGAGCTTCTTCCATTTCTATTGCACCAGTATGTCGGGAATCCTTAAAATTCAGAAACAACACCAGCCCGATCACCGTCCACGTGATTGCGAGAAGCAGGGGTATATAATTCCTTCTTTTTCGTCCCCCGTTCATTTCCCTTCCCCCTTCGATTTCCTCACATACTCAACCAGCCCGCCGGAGCGCATTATCTTCTCCAATTCGACGGGCAGGCCTTCATACAGGAAACTCGCACCGCTATGGAGGTTGCTGATGATGTGCCTGTCCAGGTCGATCGAAAGCCCGTCGCCATCCTCGATCGCTTCGACCGCCTGCGGGCATTGGATAATGATGAGTCCGGCATTCACGGCGTTACGTCTGAACGCTTCGGCGAAACTCTTCGCGATCACCGCGCCTACCCCGGAATACCGCAGTGCGAGCGCCGCCTGTTCGCGCAATGCGCCGTGGCCGAAGTTTCGTCCCGCCACGATGAAATCGCCCATTGCCATCTTCTTGCTGAATGACGGATCGACTCCGTCCATCACGTGTTCCTTCAATTCGTCCACATCGATGGATGCAACATATCTCACCGGCAGAATCTGGTTGGTGTTGATATGATCCCCGAACACGAAAGCGCGTCCCTTTATCAATGGTGTAAGAGCAGGCATCAGTTTTCCATCCCACTACCAAAATTCGATTCCCACAGCGAAATGTCACGTGATATCTTCGAAATCAAACGGTCGAGTATCTTGTCGAACAACTTCGCCGCTTTGTCGGCGTCGAATTGCGGCCTGGATTTATCATCATTGATTATAAGCGGCGCGGGTGATGGCGATATGAAATACCCATCCTGCCTGATGTAATAATCATCCTCGTCATATAAATCTTCCCGCACCAGGTTCGGCCGGAAATAGATGATTCCGGCGGTCTCGTCCAGTCCCGCGTGGCCGGATGTTCCGCCATAAATCTCATCCACGATATCACTGTCCATCCGGTACCAGTCGAATGCGATCAGCAGGCGGTCCGGGTAGAGCGGCGTAATATCCCGTACCAGTTCTTCCAGCGGCAGAGTATTCCCGCCATGACCGTTGGCAATGATAATCTTGTTGAATCCCGCTGAGAACAAACCGTCGATTATCCCGAAAATGAATTCACCGTATGTCTCCGGGTCGGTCTGAGTTCCCCCGGGATACGGCAGCAGCGAATTGGTTATCCCGTAATGCAGTGTCGGGGCTATGATTGCACCGACCGCATCGGCGATACGCCCGGCAATTCCTTCGGCCAAATGCGAATCGGTCCCTAACGGTAGATGCTTCCCGTGAGCTTCAAGTGTTCCCACCGGTAGCAGAAGCGTATCCTGCCCGGATGCAAGATACTTCTTCAATTCGGTGTATGTAATTTCATCAAGACGTTTCGGCATATGATTCTCCTTTCAACCTGCTACATTCTATCGCACCGACTTCCCGTGTGCTACCTTTCTGTCTTCGGAAGTGTGGTCTCAAGTCAAACATTCATAAATGTACCAATATCCGGGTGCCACGCCCACTTCGAGTCTTCGAGAATGGGCGTGTTCTCCATACCTTCCATCAAACCTCCTGGTGCCACGGATAAGCGAGACGGGCCGAAAAATAGTCATAACTGGCCCGATGTTTCGGGACACCCTTGTCCCGAAACCGCTCTGGATAAGGGTTTGAGGATATGCCATTTTGCCGTTTGCAAGGATTTTCGACTTTTTTCCGCCCCGTCAAGCGAGTCTTCGAGCTTACCCGTCATATCAAGCAACAAGACCACGGTTAGCCCTCGAAGACTCAGGCAAACCGTGCCACCCA